>CAXSFF010000660.1:0-3142 GCA_964236035.1 uncultured Acetobacteraceae bacterium | reverse complement strand
ACCCAGGTTCACCGCGGTGGCCGCCTCCTACACCACGCCCTGGGACACGACCCAGGGCACCAGCCAACGGATCCGTGCAACAGGGTCACACAGTAAGACTAGGGCTGAGACCCCGCAGATTGCGACGAACCGACATGCTTACAGGAAGCCTTCGCCGGCATGGTCGCGGAACAGCTCGGCATCGCGGACGTAGTCGGCGAGTACCTGCATGGACTTGTGGCGCGACACCTCGCGCATCTTGAACACGGACGCGCCTGCGCGTGCGGCGGCTGTCAGGAAGCCCGCACGCAACGAATGTCCGGCAAAGTCGCCCGCCACGTAGCCGGCCTGGGCGACGCGAACCTGCACCAGCCGCGCCACCGCGCGGTCCGACATGGGAGAGGGTGTCACCACCCCCGCAGGCCCAGCCGTCAGCCGGCGGAACAGGAAGCCGTCTGCGATCCCGCCGCGCTCGAGCCATGCTTCGAGCAGCGCCTTCGGCCGCAGCCGGCGTCCTTCTGGGATGGCGATGGTGGCGCCGGCGCCGTCCTGGTCGGTCTTGCTGCGCCGGACGGTGACGCGTAGCCCCTCGGGCACGTGCTCGACGTCGGCGAGCCGCAACGCCACCAGCTCGGAGCGTCGGAAGGCGCCGGCCATGCCGAAGGCCAGCAGCGCCCGGTCACGCACCGAACGCAGGTCGCCGCCGGTGATGGCACGCAAGACGTCACGAAGCACGTCGGCATCGGCGGCATGCTTCCTGACCGGAGCGATGCCATGGCTGCGGCGAATGCCGGCCATCACCTCGAGGATGGCGGCCGCACCTTCGCGGGCCTGGGGCGGCTGGAACCCGGCGCGGCGGTGCATCCAGCCGATCGCCGCCAGGCGGCGGCCGACGGTGAGCGGCGCCGAGCCGGCCTGGGCCTCGGCCGAGAGGAACACGGCGACGGCGCGCGGGTCGGCCGGCAGCGTCTCGAGGCTGCGGGCGAGGCACCAGGCCGAGAAGCGGCGCCAGTCGCTGGCGTAGGCGCGCTGGGTGCTGGCGGCCCGCGAGGCGTCTGCGTAACGGCGCGCGGTGGCGATCTCGGCGTGGTGCAGGCTCGGCAGGTCGGCGACGGCCGGCTCGGCCGCGTCCGGCACCGGCGGGTCGGCCGGGGAGATCGGGACGAGGCTGCCGGCCTCGGACGGGATTTCTGGGCTGCTCACGGTGCCTCGTCTACCACCCTCCTCTCTGTCCGAGAATCGTGCTTATCGGACAAGGAGGAAGAAAGCAGGCGTGAGAGATACACGTCGCAGGGTTGCACAACCCTAACATTTATGGAAGTCTTCAGGTTTATTACGGAACTCATGAATGACGGATTACCGGCGCTTCCTGACTTGGTTGTGAAAGACGCAATGTGGAAGGTCTGACGAAACTCACCAACGCGAACGATGCCGTGTCGGAAGGCAGCGCGGCCACGGCGCGGGCCGGCACCGGCCTTCGCACCCCGTGCCCGGCAGGACGCCGGCCCGGGCGCCGTCCGAAGCTCTCGGGTCCGCAGCAGGCAGCGCTCGTCGACGAGGTGCTGGGCGGGCGGCGCACCGCCGCGCAGATGGCCAGGCACTACGGGGTGAGCGAGCCCACCGTCAGCCGCATCCTCGCCGCCCATCGCGCGGCGGTCGGAGCCCTTGCCGCCGAAGGAGGGAGGCTTCTGGTTCCGGGCGGCGCTTCCGATCTTGGGCGGGTGGCGGGGGTGCTGCCTGCGGCAGTGCTGGAGGAGCGCCTGGCCATCGTGGGCACTTCCGGGTCGGGCAAGACCTACGCCGCCAAGGGCCTCGTCGAGCGCCTGATCGACAGGGGCGCGCGCGTCTGCGTCGTCGATCCGCTCGGGGTGTGGTGGGGCCTGCGCCTGGGCGCCGACGGCCTCTCGCCCGCGCCCGGTCCCGTGGTGGTGTTCGGCGGGCGCCACGCCGACGTTGCCCTCGCCCCGGGCCAGGGGGCCGCGCTCGGCCGCCTGGTGGCCAGCCACGCGCTCGCCTGCGTGGTCGACGTCTCCGACCTCGGCAGCGCTGCCGCGCGGCGGGCCTTCGTGACGGCGTTCACCGAGGCGCTCCACCAGGGCAACACCGAGCCCCTGCACCTGGTGCTGGACGAGGCGGACCTGTGGGCGCCGCAGCGGGTGCAGCTCGACGGCTACGACCTGCTGGGCCGCATCGAGGAGATCGTGCGCCGCGGCCGCGTGCGGGGCTTCGTGCCGTGGCTGATCACCCAGCGTCCGGCGGTGCTGCACAAGGACGTGCTGAGCCAGGCCGACGTGCTGGTCTCGATGAAGCTCACCTCCAGCCAGGACCGCGCCGCCATCGGCCGCTGGATCGAGGGTCAGGCGGACCGCGCCGAGGGAGCGCGCATCCTCGCTGGCCTGCCCAGACTGTGCCGCGGCGAGGGCTGGGTGTGGGCCCCTTCGGATGGGGTGCTGGCCAGGGTGGCGTTCCCGGCCATCCGCAGCCTCGACAGCTCGGGCGCGCCGCCGCGACGCGAGCGGCCGCCGGCGTCAGGCCCGAGGCCGCCGGTGGACGTCGCCGCCCTCGCGGACGCGCTGGCGGGGGGCGGGAACACGGCAGGGGACGCCGGGGGAGCGGAGGACGGGTTCGTCGCTGGCGGGCCCCGGCAGCGGATCGACCTGGAGCGGCAGCTCAAGCAGCGCGATCAGGAACTCGCGGCAGCGCTGGCCCGTATCGCCAGGCTGGAAGGTGCCCTGCAGGCACAGTCGCAGCAGGACAGGGAGGAGCAGGACGAAGCTCCATCCTATGGGTCGGCTACGTAGAGGCGAGGTGCGCTGAAAGTCGGTGGCGTGGCCTTATGGCAGCTTTGCGCCTCACCTCAGTCGTTCAGCCGCCTGAAACCACCTCCTGGAAGCAGACGCTCTCGTTGCATCTCTCTATGACCGGGTTTGGTGGAAAGCAGACACAAGCTTCGTGCGGCATGAGAAGCTGTTGCAGCGTTTATCAATTCCCGTTTTTCCATGTGAACCGGACGATTTCGGGAAAGATGATTTGGGAATAGATTTTGGGAAATTGCCGCCTGCTTTCACTGCCAGGCTTGGTCGTGAGGAAACGTCTTCTCGCTGCACCTTCCTTTATGGGAAGGCAGCGACGGGTGGGTAAGCCCGTCGCTCAGGCCCAGCGG
>CAXSFF010000659.1:0-3143 GCA_964236035.1 uncultured Acetobacteraceae bacterium | reverse complement strand
AGGCAGCGCTGCACCGCCTGCGCGAGGACGGCGACGGGCTTGGCCCCGCCGAGTTGCAGGCGCAGGCGGACGCCGTCCCGGCGGAGGCGCTGACGGCGCAGATCGCCGCCGCCGAGGCCGCGATGCACGCCGCCCAGGACGAGGCGCAGCGGGCCGCCGCCACGGAGGAGGGCTTGCGGCGCGACCTGCGGGCGCTCGGCGAGGCCGACGAGGTGGCGCGGGCCGCCGCCGACAAGGCCGCCGCGGAGTCGCGCCTGGGCCGGGTGCTGGAGGACGCCTTGGTGCACCACACCGCCGCTGCGATGCTGGAGGACGCGCTGCGCAGCGTGGAGGCTAGCGGCGACGACCCGCGACTGGCGCGCATCGGGCGGGCGTTCGCGGCGCTGACCCGGGGCGCCTACGACCGCGTCTCCGCCGGCGAGGTCATCCAGGCCGGCAAGCCGCATCACGTCCTGCTGGCGCACGAGGCCGGCGACGCCGGGCATCCGAAGCAGGTCGAGGAGCTGTCCGAGGGCACCCGCGACCAGCTCTACCTCGCCCTGCGCCTGGTCGCGATCGAGGACCACGTCGCCACGGCGCCGCCGCTGCCGTTCATCGCCGACGACATCCTGCAGACCTTCGACGATGGCCGCGCGTTGGCTGCGTTCCACGCGCTGCTGGCGCTGAGCGAGCATACCCAGGTCATCGTGCTGACCCACCACGAACACCTGGCCGTGCTGGCGGCGAGCCTACCGGAAGGCGCGGTCCGCATTAGCCGCCTGTAGGTGCGCGTCGTGCGCCACCTTCGTCATTGCGAGGCCGCTTGGCCGTGGCAATCCAGGGCCACATGCCGGAAATCTGCCGCGCGGCCCCCGGGTTGCCGCGTTGCAATGACGGGTTGGGGCAGCTTGACTTCATAGATACCCGGCTCCCGCCTCCTGCGCGAACCGCACCGGGTCGCCTTCCCACACGATGCGCGCGTGCTCCAGCACGTACACCCGGTCCGCGTGCGGCAGCGCGAAGGTGACGTTCTGCTCGCCCAGCAGCACCGTGATCGGCGTCGTGGTGCGCAACACCTCCAGCGCGCGGCTCAGTTGTTCCAGGATCACCGGCGCCAGTCCCAGCGTCGGCTCGTCGAGGATCAGCAGGCGCGGCTGCATCATCAGCGCGCGGGCGATGGCCAGCATCTGCTGCTCGCCGCCGGACAGGGTCGCCGCCCGCTGCGCCTGGCGCGATTGCAGGATGGGGAACAGCCCGAACAGCCAGTCCAGCAGCCGCCCGCGCTCCGCCTTCGGCAGCCGGGAGCCGCCGAGGTCCAGGTTCTCGCGCACGCTCATCGCCCCGAACAGCTCGCGGCTTTCCGGGCACTGCACGATGCCGCCGCGGTTGTCGGCCCCTTGGGCGATGCGCGCCGGGCTGCGTCCGGCCAACGCCTCCCCGGCCCAGGCGATGCGCCCGGCATAGGGCACCAGGCCGCTGATGGCGTTGAACAGGGTCGTCTTGCCCGCGCCGTTCAGCCCGACGACGGAAACGAACTCGCCCTCGCGGACCTGGATCGACACGCCCTGCAACGCCTGCGCCTTGCCATACAGCACATCGACGCCGGCCACTTCCAGCAATGGAGGGCCGGACTTGGCGGCCAGGGCGGGGCGGGCCGACACCTCGATGGCGCCGCCCATGTAAACCTGGCGCACCTTGGGGTCCTGCATCACCTGCTCGGCGGTGCCCTCGGCGATGGGTTCGCCCAGGTACATCGCCAGCGCCCGGTCCACCAGGGCCGCCACGCCCTTCACGTTGTGATCCACCAGCAGCACCGCCCGCCCCTCCGCGCGGAACCCGGCGATCAGGTCGGAGAACACCCCCACCTCCCCTGCCGTCAGCCCGGCGAACGGCTCATCGACCAGCACCACCTTCGGGTCGCGCCCGATGGCCTTCGCCAGCTCCAGCCGGCGCAGGTCGGCGAACGGCAGCGTCGCCGGGCGGCGGTCCAGCACGGAACCCAGCCCAACCCGGTGGGCGATGGCGCGGGCGCGGCCGTCCACGTCCGGATCGGCGAACAGCCGCAGCAGCGCGTCCGGCAGCAGGGCGAGCTTGATGTTCTCCAGCACCGTCTGCCGCTGCAGCGGGCGGGAGTGCTGGAACACCAGGCCGACCCCCTGCCGCGCCACCCGGTGGCTCGGCCAGCCCGCCACGTCCACCCCGTCGATCCGCACGGCGCCGGCGCTAGGGCGCAGGATGCCCATGATCAGCTTCATTACGGTGGACTTGCCGGAGCCGTTGGGACCGATCAGCCCGAGTATCTCGCCCGGCGCCACCGTGAACGCCATGCCGTTGACGGCGACCAGGCCGCCGAACCGCTTCACCAGGCCCGATACCTCCAGCATCAGGCGCGCTCCCGCAGCAGCGCGCCGAGCAGCCCGCCCGGCAGGAACAGGATCGCCAGCAGCGCCACGCCGGAGACGACGAAGGTGCTGAGCTGCCCCAGCGGGCGCAGCAGCTCGCCCGCCACGACCAGCGCCACGGCCCCGAGCGCGCCGCCCAGGATGGTGCGGCGCCCGCCCAGCACGGCGGCGACGATCACCTGCACGCCGACGGAGATGTCGATCACGGTGCTCGGCGAGGCGGTGCCGAGGTAGAACACCAGCATCGCCCCGGCCAGGCCGCTGAACAGCGCGCTGACGCAGAACGCGGCGATCTTGTGCTTGGCGACGTTGAAGCCAAGCGCCTGCGCCTCGACGGGGTCCTGGCCGCACGCCTGCAGGATCAGGCCCAAGGCCGAGCGCGACAGGCCGAACAGGATGAGGCCGCTGACCGCCATGAACGCCAGCGCGATGTAGTAGTTGGCGGTGTCGTCGATGGATATCACGTCGGGGATGGTCAGGCCGATCTCACCGCCGGTGAAGCGGGTGAACACGGTGACCATCTGTTGCAGCAGCAGCACGGCGACCAAGGTGATCAGCCCGAAATACGGCCCGCTCAGCCGCAGCGCCGGCACCGCCAGCAGCAATCCGCCCGCCACCGCCAGGGCGGCGCCGAACAGGATGCAGACGGGGATCGGCAGCCCCGTCTCGCTGTCGAGGATGCCGGCCCCGTAGGCGCCCAGCCCCACCAGGAAGGTCGGCCCGAAGTTCACCTCGCCGGCGAAGCCGAACAGCAGGTCCCAC
>CAXSFF010000658.1:0-3144 GCA_964236035.1 uncultured Acetobacteraceae bacterium | reverse complement strand
TGCGGCGTGATGGCCAGCAGATCGGCGCCTTGCTCATGGAACGCCGGCAGGAACTCCTGGTAGCTGCGCAAGGTCATGGTACAGAACGGGCACCAGCCGCCGCGCACGAACAGCAGGATGACTGGACCCTGCCGCAGCCGATCCGAAAGCGTCAGGATGCGCCCGTCCTGGTCAGGCAGGGCAAAATCCGGGGCAGGCTCCCCCGGTTTCAGTATGCTAGCCATCTGCGCGACGGCGTTGCCCCGCACATCCGTCTCCCCCAGGGCATGGCGCTCGCCCAGCGGCAGCCGCTGCAGCAGGGCGGTGCGGAACTGCTCCAGTTGCCACGTCAGGCTTACCGATGATCTAACCATGGTTCATCTTGCTTTTGATTGCGGCCGTGATCAACCGTGCCGTTCGATTTGGGCCATCTCATCAGACGCGTGAAGCACGGCGGCCGGTATAGATGCGATGCCGCCCGCGCATGAGGACCAGTATCCAGTGGATTTGCTCGCCGCCTTCCGCGTCTACGTCCGTGTGGCGGAGGCGGGATCGTTCTCGGCCGTGGCGCGCGAGCTGGGCACCACCCAGCCCGCCGTGTCGCGCCAGGTCGCCGGGCTGGAGGAGCATCTCGGCGCCCGGCTGCTGCAACGCACCACCCGCAGCCTCGCCCTGACCGAGGACGGCCGCGACCTGCTGGGCCATGCCCGCCGGGTGCTGGACGCGGTCGAGGAGGCGGAGGCGGCGGTGGGCCGGCGCCATGCCAGCCTCGGCGGCCTGGTGCGGCTCGCCACTTCCGCCAGCTTCGGCCGCATACACGTGGTGCCGCGCATGCCGCGGCTGCTGGAGCGGTTCCCCGAGCTTTCGATCGAGCTGCACATGGCCGACGCCGTCACCGACCTGGTGGCGGACGGGATCGACGTGGCGCTCCGGCTTGGCACGGTGCTGGATTCGAGCCTGGTGAGCCGCAAGGTCGGCTCGACCCGGCGCATCACCGTCGCCAGCGAGGGTTGCATCGCAGCCCACGGCCTGCCGCAGCATCCGTCCGACCTGGCGCGGCTGCCCTGCGTGATCTTCACGGGGCTTGCCAACCCGACGGAGTGGGCCTTCGCCGGCCCCGACGGCCCCGTCCACGTCACCGTCGGCGGCCGGTTCCGCACCGACAACGGCGAGGCGATGCGCGAAGCGGTCGCCGGCGGGCTGGGATTCGCGATCCTGCCGATCTGGATGTTCGCCAGCGAGACGGCGGAGCCTTGGTGGCGCCCCGTGCTGACGGGATGGGAGCCGCCGCCCAGCGCCATCAGCGCAGTGTACCCGAGCCGGCGCAACCTGGCGCCCCGCACCCGCGCGGTGATCGACTTCTTCGTCGACGAGTTCCGCCTGGACCCCATCATCTCCGATTACGGCGAGAGCTGAACGCCGATAAACATTGTGGCAAGGTTCGGGGCCTTGGGGTACCATCGGCGGGTGAACGTCCTGGCTCCCCCGAAGGCGCGGCTGTCGATCGAGGTCGTGCATGACCTCGTGTGCCCTTGGTGCTACCTGGGCACCCGCCGCCTGCTACGCACCGTGCGCCGGCGCCCCGACCTGCTGGTGGACATCGTGTGGCGCCCGTTCCTGCTCAACCCGGACATGCCGCGCGCCGGCATGGCGCGCTCGGACTACGTGGTGCGCAAGTTCGGCGGCGAGGACCGCGCGCGGCGGCTGTACCGCTCGATCGCCGACGTCGGGCAGGCCGAGGGGTTGATGTTCCGCTTCGACCGGGTGCGCCGCACGCCGAGCAGCGTCGACGCCCACCGCCTGGTGCGCTGGGCCACGCGGTTCGGCCGCGCTGACGCCGTGGTGGAAGCCCTGTTCGCCGCGCATTTCTCTGACGGGCGCGACCTTGGCGACGTGGCCGTGCTGGCGGCGGTGGCGCTGTCCTGCGGCATGGACCCCGTTGCCGCGCGCGCCATGCTGCTGAGCGAGGCGGAACTCGACGCCGTGCATGCCGACAACCTGCGGGCGCACCGGCTGGGCATCAACGGCGTGCCCTGCTTCGTCATCGGCGGCCGCCACGCCATCGCCGGCGCGCAGGAGCCCGAGGTGATCGAGCGCCTGCTGGACGTCGCCGCCGTGGAGGCGTTCGAGGCCTAGATCGCTCTCCCGCTGCGGCCGTTCAGACAATCGCGCTTCGACGGATTGCGGGATCGTGCGCGGTCCGGGATGATCGCGCCAACCATTCGAGGAACGCCATGAAGGCATCAGCTCTGCCCATCCTGCCCGCCTGCGTGCTGCTCACCGCCCTGGCGGGTGCGGCCATCGCCCAAGGTGCTCCCGATGCGCCGCCCGCGTCAGCGGCGCCGGCGCCGTCGCCGGAGCAGGCGCGGATGCTGGAACAGCAGGTGCAGGCCTGGCTGGCGAAGCTCACCGCCGGCACCGTTGCCCTGCCTGACCACCTGGTGCGATTCACCCCCGAGGGCAGCGGCTACGATATCGCGGTGCCGCTGGGCACGCTGGCCGAAGTCGAGCCGAAGGACGCGGCGATCACGGCCAAGGCGCACATGATCGACGCGACGCGCTGGGCGATCGACTCGGAGCAGCTCCCGCCGGCCCTGAAGGTCACCACCCAGCAGCGCTTCCCGAACGCGACCGACCCCGACGCGCCGCCAGCCGCGCCGAGCGAGGCCGGCACTCACCTCGAAACCGTCACCTACGAGGTGAAGTTCGGGCCGCAGACCGTGAGCGGGGTGTTCGACCCGAGCTACGCGACGCCGGCTTCGAGCCAAAGCTCGATCGCCTCGATCGACATCGTGCAAGTCGGCGGGCCGGCGGGCACGATTTCCCACATCGGCCCGATCACCTCGGCCAGCACCACGACCCCATCGGGCGGCAACCGCTCCGACATGCTGCTCGACACGACGATGCAGGATTATGCGACCAAGACGGAGTTCGCCGGCGGCGGCGGCGCGGTCACGCTGACGGCCGACCGGCTGCATGTGGTGAGCGCCCTGACGGGAGTCGCCCATGACCGGCTGACGACGCTGGTCGGGGTTGCGATGATGACGGCCAAGCTGGGCCAGGCGTCGCCCGCTGCGCTGCCTCCCGCGGCGCCTGCCCCGTCGGCGCCCGTCCCGTCGGCTCCTGCCCCGAAGCCCGGCGCGCGGGTGGCGCCGAAGCCGGGCG
>CAXSFF010000657.1:0-3150 GCA_964236035.1 uncultured Acetobacteraceae bacterium | reverse complement strand
ATCCACGGCAACGATCCCCGACTCCCTTCCCCTTGCGGGATGGGTTCCGACGGCAATGTGTCGTATGCGGCCACCCCTCCTCCCAGCCTCCTCCCGCAAGGGGAGGAGGAGAAGCGCAGGTCAGCCTTCCATGCCGCCGCCGCCAAAATCCCATCTCGCCATCGATCAACGACAACCCTCAAGGAAACGTTGTCCGCATCGAACGCAAACCAGCTACACCAGGCCACCGACGGCAGCCGGTCCACCGACACCGGCGGCTGCTTGCTCCCCGCCCGAATAGGACACCAAGACATGCCTGACCCAACCCCCCTGCCCGCCGCGCCAGCGCCCAAGCCGGTCAGCCAGGCCGGCGGCCCGGACGCCAGCAAGGTGATGACGCTGTTCGTCCTGATCGTGGCGACGCTGTACTTCGGCAAGGAGGTGCTGGTCCCCGTCGTGCTGGCGTTGCTGCTGGCCTTCGTGCTGGCGCCGCTGACCGACCTGTTCCGGCGCGTGCACCTCGGCAAGGTGCCGTCGGTGCTGCTCGGCGTGGTGCTGGCCCTGGGGGTGGTCCTGGCGATCGGCGGCGTCATCGGTGCCCAGATCGCCGAGCTGTCCGCCGACATCCCGAAATACGCGGCGACCGTCGAGGCCAAGGTCGACGCGGTCAAAGGCTACACTCTCGGCCGCCTGTCGCACCTGGCGGACAGCATCGGCTCCCACAAGGACCAGGCTGCCCAGCCGGCGGCCCGCGCCCCGGGCGCCCCCGCGGCGGCCTCGCCGCAGGCGCCGCCAGTGGTCGTGGCGCAGCCCGCCGCGTCGTCGCCGCTCGAGCTGGCGGAGCGCTACCTCAGCCCCGTGCTGTCGCCGCTGGCGACCTTCGGCATCGTGTTCGTGGTGGCGGTGTTCGCCCTGCTGCAGCGCGAGGACCTGCGCGACCGCCTGATCCGCCTGGTCGGCTCGGACGACCTGCACCGCACCACCCTGGCGATCGACGACGGCGGCCGCCGGCTCAGCAAGTACTTCCTGACCCAGCTCATCATCAACACCACCTTCGGCGTGGTGATCGGCCTCGGTTTGCTGGCGATCGGCGTGCCCAACCCCGTGCTGTTCGGCATCCTGTCGGCGCTGCTGCGCTTCGTGCCCTACGTGGGGTCGTTCATCTCCGCCATCCTGCCGATGGCGCTGGCGGCGGCGGTGGAGCCGGGCTGGTCGATGGTGATCTGGACGGTGGCGCTGTACGGCGTGGTGGAGACCATCACGGGGCAGATCGTCGAGCCGATGGTGTACGGGCACAGCACGGGGCTGTCGCCGTTCTCCGTGGTGGTCGCCGCCATCTTCTGGTCATGGCTGTGGGGGCCGATCGGCCTGATCCTGTCCACGCCGCTGACCTTGTGCCTGGTGGTGATGGGCCGCCACGTCAAGCGGCTGCAGTTCCTCGACGTGATGCTCGGCGACCGCCCGGCGCTGACCCCGGTCGAGAGCTTCTACCAGCGCATCCTGGCCGGCGACGCCGACGAGGCGCAGGACCATGCCGAGCTGATCCTGAAGGAGCGCTCGCTGTCGACCTACTACGACGAGGTGGCGCTGAAGGGGCTGCAGCTCGCCGCCAACGACGCCGAGCGCGGCGCGCTGAACCAGGAGCAGCTCGAGCGGGTGAAGAGCACCGTGAAGGCGCTGGTGCACGGCCTCGACCGCTTCGACGACAAGCAGCCGCCAGAGGCCAAGTCCGACGACAACGCCCTGGACGCGACGGACGAGGAGAAGGCGGAGGTCCCGCGCAACTCCGACCCGGACGGTGTTCCCGCCGGAGAGAGGCTGCTGAATCCCTGGGGGGAGCCGTCATCCATCCTGTGCATCGCCGGGCGCGGGCCGCTGGATGAGGCCGCCGCCGCCATGCTGGTGCAGCTGCTCGGCAAGCACGGCCTGGGCGGCCGTCTGGTCGGCCATGTCGAGGTGTCCCGCGAGCAGCTGGCGGACCTGGACGTGACCAACGTGGCGATGGCATGCGTGTCGTACCTCGACATCAGCGGCAGCCCGGCGCACCTGCGGTACCTCATCCAGCGCCTGCGCCAGCGCTTACCGAAGGGCGCGCCGATCCTGGTCGGCCTGTGGCCCAGCCAGGACGCGACGCTGAAGGACCAGAGCACGCAGCGCGCCATCGGAGCGGATTTCTTCGCCACCTCGCTTGGCGAGACGGTGTCGGTCTGCGTCGAGGCGGCGCGGCAGGCGGCGGACCATGCGGCGCCGGGCGATGTCGTCGAACCGACACGGCAGTCCCAGAATGCGGCGGTGCTGGCGCGCTAGTTTTCCGGAGTTAATTTTCTGGCGGGGTCGTGGCGATGGGGATGTCGCGCATCTCCATGGGGGCCGGCTGCTCGTCCTGACCGGAGCCAAGCTCGTCGTCGCCGTCCTCGTTGCTTTCCTCGGCGTGACGCGGCCCGTTGTGCTGCGGAGCGGTCTGCCCGGACGGCTGCTGGTGCTGCTGGCTGTTCTGCGTCGCCTGGTTGATGGCGTTGATGATGCGGAAATAGTGCTCGGCGTGCTGGAAATACCCCTCCGCCATCACCCGGTCGCCGCTGCTGGTGGCGTCGCGGCCAAGCTGCAGGTATTTCTCGAACAGCTGCTGCGCCGTGCCGCGGATGCGCAGGTCGGGGCCGTTGCTGTCGAAGACGTGGTTGCGGTTGAGCGGGACGTTGCCGCTCTGGTGCCGCGGCGGACCGCCGCCACCCCCGCCGCCGCCGCTTCCGCCGCGGTTGTTGCGGCCGCGCATGCGCTTGATGTTCATCAGTGTTCGCAACTTCTTTCTGTTGGTGGTCCACCGCCTGGTCTGGCTCGGGCCTTGCAACGCAGCTATGGAGCAACGGAGCAGGGCCGGCACGGAAACACCAGTCGCGGTCGACCGCAGGTTAGCCGACCAGCCGAAAGCAGCCTAACGGTTTTTTCGTGACGGCCAAGGCCCGCGCCACTCCCGACAGATCGGGGCGGGGCGGATGGGCGTGCAACGCGACATCGCGGGCCAGGTCGGCGACCGCCGCCGCCTGGCCGGCGCCAAGCTCCAGGATGGCCACCCCGTCCGGCGCCAGCAGCTCCGGCAGGCTGCCGATGATGCGGCGGTAGGCGTCCAGCCCGTCCGGCCCGCCGTCCAGCGCCCGAAGGGGCTCGTGCAGC
>CAXSFF010000656.1:0-3157 GCA_964236035.1 uncultured Acetobacteraceae bacterium | reverse complement strand
GCAGGCCTTTGGAATCCAATACTTAAGTAAAGCCGGTCCAGGGGGGCTTCCCCCCTGGCGGGTCCGGGCAGAGCCCGGCCTTGCTTCGCTTGCAGGTCGACACGCAGCGCCGTCGGCGTCAGGCGCCGCGGCCGTGGCCGTGGCCGGAGTGCAGCAGGCCCGACAGCGCGCGCCGCAGGGCATTGAACTCCGGCGAGGATACGTCGCGGGGCCGGGGCAGCACCACCGCGACGTCCTCGACGATGCGGCCTGGCCCGGGCGACATTACCACCACCCGGTCGGCCAGCAGGATCGCCTCCTCGATCGCGTGGGTCACGAACACCACCGTCAGCCCGGTGCTCCGCCAAAGCGCCAGCAGCTCGTCCTGCAGCCGCTCGCGCGTCATGGCGTCGAGCGCGCCGAACGGCTCGTCCATCAGCACGACTTGCGCGTCGTTGGCCAGCACGCGCGCGATCGCCACCCTCTGCTTCATGCCGCCCGACAACTGGTGCGGGTAGGAACTGGCGAAGCTGCGCAGGCCGACCATGTCGATGAACCGTTCCGTGGTCGCCGCGACCTCGGCGCGGGCCTTGCCGCGCGCGCGGGGACCGAACGCGATGTTCTCGCGCACCGAGAGCCAGGGGAACAGCCCGTAGTCCTGGAACACCATGCCGCGATCCGGTCCCGGCCCGGCGACGCGGCGGCCGGCGACGGTGACATCGCCCGAGGAGGCGGTCTCGAACCCGGCGATGATGCGCAGCAGGGTCGACTTGCCGCAGCCGGACGCGCCGATCAGGCAGACGAACTCGCCGGGACGCACCGCCATGCGGGCATCGCGCAGCGCCACGACGTCGCCTCCGGCCGTGGCGAACCGCATGGTCACGTCGTGGACCTCGATCGCATGCGCCAGGCTTGCAGGGGCATGGGCGGAGTCGGGTCCGGGAGCATCGGCCGGGGTCGTCGTGCCCGGCCGGAGCGTGCCGGGCGGGGCAGCGTCACGCATGTTGCGGCGACCAGCGCAGCAGGCGGCGGCCGAGCAGCAGCACGGCCTGATCCGACAGGAAGCCGGCCGCGCCGATCGTCACCATGCCGGCGATCACGACCTCCGTCCGCGAGAGCTGGCGCGCGTCCATGATCATGGCGCCGAGCCCGGTCTGCACGCCTGTCATCTCGCCGACCACGATCACCACCCACGCGAAGCCGAGGCCCAGCCGCAGCCCGGTGAAGATGCCGGGCATGGCGGCGGGGAGCACGACGCGCGGGAACATCGCGCCCCGTCTCGTGCCGAGCATGGCGGCGGCCTCGAACAGCCGCGGCTCCACGCTGCGCACCGCGAAGATCGTGTTGACCAGCACCGGGAAGAACGCGCCGAGCGCCACCAGGAAGAACGCCGAGCGCGCGCCCAGGCCGAAGACGATCATCGACAGCGGCAGCCAGGCCGTGACCGGGACCGGTCGCAGAAGCTGCAGCGCCGGGTCGAGCAGCGCGCGGGCCAGCCACACGCGGCCGATCGCCATGCCGAGCGGCAGCGCGACGATCGAGGCGAGCAGGAAGCCGCCGTACACGCGCGAGGCCGAGGCGAGCAGGTTCGGCCCCAGGGTGGCGCTGAACGCGTCGTCGTCGGGCCCGCCGAACGCGGTGTCCCACAGCGCCAGCGCCACCTCCCGGGGCGGCGGGATCAGCCGGTAGCCCTCGCCCCGGGTCGCGGCCCACCACGCCGCCAGCAGCAGCAACGGCACCACCAGGGCAAGCGGCGCCGCAGGGAGCCGCCGGCCGCCGCCGGCGCGGGCCGGGGCTACGACGATCGGGCCACCTCGTCGGAGAAGGTCGTGTCGAGGAACGCGTAGTCCGGCAGGCTGCGGATCTGCTTCAGCTCCAGCATGTGGTCGCCGTAGGACCTGCACTGCGCGATCATTTCGGGGGTCATGCGCCAGTTCAGCTCGACGTTCGGCAGGGACAGGGCGATCGCGTCGCGCTTCTGCCCGAGCCTGGCGACGGTCATCGCGGTCATCTCGTCGGGGTGGGCGGTCGCGAACTCCGACGCCTTCTTCTGGAGCAGGATCAGTGCCCGCACCAGCTCCGGCCGCCGCGCGGCGGTGTCGCGGTGGGTCGCGATCACCATGTTCAGGCTGCCCATCGCGGTCGAGTAGGGATACTCCACGATCCTGCCGACGCCGGTGCTGACCGACACCGACGGCGCGGGCTCCGCGCCCACGTAGGCGTCCACGTCGCCGCGGGCGAGCGCCGTGTGCATCTCGCTGAAGCTGACCCGCACGGGGGTGATGTCATGGACCGACATGCCCTCCATGCGCAGCCGCTCCAGGGCGAACACCTCCTGGGTGGAGCCGGGCCAGATGGCGACGCGCCTGCCCCTCAGGTCGCCGATTGTCGCGATGCCCGAGGCCGCACCGGCGACGATCGCCATGCCCTTGTTGCACATCGAGCCCACCACCAGCAGCGGCTCGTGCGCGGCCACGCTCAGGATCGACGCGGCGATGCCGAACGTGCCGAAATCGACGGACCCGCTCACCACCGCGTTCTTGCCATCCGAAGGGCTCTCGAAGGGCACGACCTCGACGCGCAGGCCGTCCGGCAGGAACCTGTCGTAGAAATACGGCGTGATGGAGTGGATGAGCTTCAGCGTGCCCATCCTCACCACGGTGTCCGCCCGCGCCGGGCGGACGATGCCCAGGCTGGCGATGAGCGGGGTCGCAAGGGCCGTCGCCAGGGTGGCGCGTCTGGTCAAGGTCATGGTGCGGATCCCTTTCACGACCGAGGCCGCGTGCGGCACCGACGGCGCGTGCAGCGACAGGCGGAAGCAATTTACACGCCAGGTCCGCCAATGGAGTCCCTGGTCCGAGGCCGGTCCTGCGACACCGACACCGGGAAGAGCCGGTTCGGCTGCGGACGCCACGATCACGAGGCGCACGGTAGCGCAACGATTGGCACGGCTGTTGCAAAGGATCCGCCGGACATGGCTGCTGGCGCCCTGTCCGGACACCCGCGAGGGACCATGGTCGCTCACCCGTACGACGGCTTGCCCAGGCCTCCTGCCGCGGTGGTGCGGGCCGATCCTTACGACTGGCCGTACGACGGCGGCTTCTCGCCCGCGGACACGGCGCTGGTCGTCATCGACATGCAGGCGGATTTCTGCGGCCACGGCGGCTACGTGGATCGC
>CAXSFF010000655.1:0-3158 GCA_964236035.1 uncultured Acetobacteraceae bacterium | reverse complement strand
CCAACCGCATCCGCGAGGAGGTTGCCGAGGACGCCAACATCATCTTCGGCTCCGCGATCGACGAGAACCTGACCGGGCGGGTGCGCGTGTCCGTGGTGGCGACGGGCATCGACACGGTGGCGCGCGAGGAGACGCGGCCGCGGCTGGTGGCGGTGGGCAGCGGCGCCGTGCAGGTGGCGCAGCCGATGATGGCGCCCGCGGCGGCCCCGGCGATGCCGATGTCGCCGCAACCGGACAGCCAGGCGGTGATGAGCCCGATGAGCCTGATGGGCGCCCCCGTGCTGATGCAGCCGTCCGGCCCGGCCGTGCCTGTCCAGCAGGCGCAGCCGACCCCGGCGGCGCCGGCCCAGCCAGTATCAGCCCAACCGGGCGACGCCGCAGCCGAGGCACGGCAGCAGCGCATGGTCGCCGCCATGGTGCCGCGTCCGCCGGCGCAGCGTGCCGAACCCGGCGCCGCAGCCCAACCAGCCCCGGCGGCGCCGCGCAACAGCCTGTTCGGCATCGTCACCGGCGCCATCCGCGGCCGTCCGCCCGCGGCGGCCCCAGCCGAAGCGCCGCGTGCGGAACCCTTGCTGCCGCCGCCGTCCGACTCCGCAGCGTCGGTCCGGCCTGCGCCGGCCGAGGAAATGGGATTGGAGATTCCCGCGTTCCTGCGCCGCCAATCTTCCTGATGCCTGGCTAATTATTCCACGTAATCAAAACGTTAAGCCGTAATATGCGGCAACAATCATTGATTAGGCGGTCCGAGGGGGCCTCGATAGGTTCCACTCGGGCCGCCACTCCGGCGCGCCGGCCACTCGAGGCGACCTGCATGGACGGACTGCTTCCCACCTACATCGACCAGTCGGCCACGGGGCGGCAACGCACCTTGCGGTCGGAGATTGGCTGCGTCGGCGTCGGCCTGCATTCCGGCGCGCGCATCACGCTGACCCTGCGGCCTGCCCTCGCCGACACGGGCATCGTGTTCCGCCGCGGCGATCTCGGCATCGACATCCCTGCCCGTTTCGACGCCGTTGCCGACACCCGGCTGTGCACCGTGCTGGCCGCCCATGACGCTCCGCAGGTGCGGGTCGGCACGGTCGAGCATGTCATGGCGGCGCTGGCGGGGTGCGGCATTGACAACGTCATTGTCGAGTTGGATGGCGCCGAGGTCCCCGTCCTGGACGGGTCGGCCGCGCCGTTCGTGTTCCTGATCGATTGCGCCGGCATCCTGGAGCAGGCGGCCCCCACCCGTTCCATCGAGGTCCTGCGCACCGTCCGCGTCGCCGACGGCGACTCGTGCGTGGAGCTGCGCCCGTCGCTTGGCGGCGGGCTCGACCTTGCCGTGTCGATCGCGTTCCCGGCGCCTGTGATTGGCCGGCAGGCGCTGTCCCTGCATCTGGGAGAGGCGGCGTTCCGCACCGAGCTGGCGGCGGCCCGCACCTTCGCCATGGCCGGCGACATCGCCGGGTTGCAGGCGATGGGCCTGGCGCGCGGCGGCAGCCTCGACAACGCCGTGGTGGTGGATGGCGCCCGGGTGCTGAACCCGGCGGGCCTGCGGATGGCCGACGAGTTCGTTCGCCACAAGGCGCTGGACATGGTGGGCGACCTTGCCTTGGCCGGCGCCGCGATCCATGGCCGGGTGCTCGCCCATCGGCCAGGACATGCGTTGAACAACCGCCTGTTGCATGCCTTGTTCGCCGACGACGCCAATTGGGGCTGGGTCGGGACGGCTGCCCAGCCGCCGGCGATGGCAAGTTGGGGCAGCGTGCCGATGCTGGCCGCTGCGGCAGCCTGATCCGGTCCGCCTGTTGCGGGGACATGGCGCAACGGGCTTCGCTTCCGCCGGCATAGCGGTTATAACGCGCGTCGTCTTGGAACTGGTGCCATGGTGCGATCGTCTCGCCTGCTGATTTGCCTGTGCTTGGCCACGATGCTTGCGGGGTGCGAGACGCTGAGTTCGATCAACCCGTGGAACGGCAAGAAGGACACCATCGCGGCCAATGCCAAACTGGACCCGGGCTCCGTGCCGGTCGAGACGCTGTACAACAACGGCGTCGATGCGCTCAACGCCAAGCGCTATGCGACGGCATCAACCCAGTTCGATGATGTCGAGGAATATTACCCGTACTCGTCCTGGGCGGTGAACGCGCAACTGATGCACGGCTACACCGAGTACCTGCAGAACCACTATGCCGACGCCATCACCGTGCTAGACCGCTTCATCCAACTGCATCCGACGCACCGCGACGTCGCCTATGCCTATTACCTGCGCGGGCTCAGCTACTATGAGCAGATCGCCGACATCCAGCGCGACCAGAAGGGCACCCAGCTCGCCATGGGCGCGTTGCAGGACGTGGTGAACCGCTTCCCTGACTCCGCCTACGCCCGCGACTCCCGGCTCAAGATCGACCTGTGCCGCGACCACCTGGCCGGCAAGGAGATGGAGATCGGCCGCTGGTACGAGGGCCAGAAGCTGTATGCCGCATCCATCAACCGGTTCCAGCGCGTCGTGGACGACTACCAGACCACCAACCACGTGCCCGAAGCGTTGCACCGGCTGACGGAAATTTACCTGCTGCTCGGCCTCACCGAACAGGCCAAGCGCACCGCCGCCGTGCTGGGCCACAACTACCCCGGCAATGCCTGGTACCAGGACAGCTACACCAACCTGGCCGACAACAACCTGGCCCCGCCCGCCCCGCGTGGCCCTGACTCCCCCGGCTTCCTGTCCCGCACCATCGGCAGCCTGTTCTGACGCCACCCGTCTTGTTCCCATGCTGACGACCCTTGCGATCCGCGACGTGGTGCTGATCGAGCGGCTGGATCTCGAGTTCGGGCCTGGGTTGACGGTGCTGACCGGGGAAACCGGCGCCGGCAAGTCCATCCTGCTCGACAGCCTGGGCCTGGCGCTCGGCGCGCGGGCGGATGCCGGCCTGGTGCGGGCGGGCGCCGACCAGGCGAGCGTCACCGCCAGCTTCCAGCCACCCCGCGGCCACCCGGCGCTGGCATTGCTGGAAGAGCAGGGCATCACGCTGGAAGACGAGCTGGTGGTGCGCCGCACCGTCAACCGCGATGGCCGCTCCCGCGCCAGCATCAACGACCAGCCCGTGGGTGTTGCGCTGCTGCGCCGGGCTGGGGCGATGCTGGTCGAGGTCCAGGGCCAGGGCGAGCAGATG
>CAXSFF010000654.1:0-3158 GCA_964236035.1 uncultured Acetobacteraceae bacterium | reverse complement strand
GCCGGGCTCTGCCCGGACCCGCCAGGGGCGAGCCGCCCCTGGACCGGCGCAAATTAGGGTCCAAGCTCGATTGGCCGGATCGCGGGCAAGGTAGACAGCAGAGGTGGATCAGCGATCGGGCACCGGCCGTTGTGCGCCCATCTTGGACGTTCAGACATCCCCATCGATATCCGATGGCGAACATAGGCCAAACCCTGCCTAGTGAAGCCTCCTAGGGCTTCGTCCCCAGCGCTGCGAGTCGGCACGCCGACACATTGCGATTGTCAAGCAAAGAAAATTCTCTGTTGGAGAATTAAATTCTTGCGATTAACGCGCTGCATCTGCTTTCTTGAGCAGGTCAGTCACTTGAAGGGACGAGCTGCCATGAACAGGGCCTTAACCCGGCCCGCGGAAGGCTGAAAGGTCTTCTACCAACCGTCAGCATCTCGCGAAGTCGAGGCGCGGGCGAGGGCGAGGCGAAGCGAAATGCCGCGCCCCTAGGAACTCTGGGCTTACACCGTTGCCACCCCTGCATCTCCGTTGGGCGGGCGCTTCACTAATTCCGGTGCAGCGTTACGGAGAGCAAGTTTATGGACGTAGACCATAAGCCAGTGGCTGATAGGCGACGGGGACCGAAACGGGGCGTGCGCAAGAAGACCAGCCGGCTTGGTTGGCTCTGCAACCCGGAGGTGCTGAAGGCGATTATCGCACTGGCGCGACTTGGATTTGAGTTGGTGCGCTTCTTCCTGAGTCACTGATGATCAAGGCCCAGTTTTCCAACCCCTACACTCTGGTCCGAGGGGGCTGCATGTTAAATGAAGCACTACGATTAATTCGCGTTTTCCATGATGTTTCACAGAAAGACATGGCTGCACGGTTACAAATCGCGCCTTCCTACCTCTCGGAAATCGAAAAGGGGAAGAAGGAGCCAACTTTGTTGCTACTGAAGCGCTATTCCAAGGAGTTTGGTATTCCAATGTCATCAATCCTGTTTTTCTCGGAGCACATGGAAGATGGTGTTGCCGCTAGTCGGCTTCGAACGGCCGTTTCAGGGAAGGTGCTGAAGCTACTCGACTTCATTGCTGCTCGGTCGGGCCGCGATGCGGCCTAACACCCTGAAACGACACACGCTTGACCAGTCGCGGTTCTATAAAGTCCAATCCCGAGGCAAATTGGCCGAGATATTCGGTTTGACACGCGCCGGCCTGGATGCAGTTCTTGCCGCCGAGCGGCCCTACAGCCATCGGATGAAAGACATTACCCGGAACGGCAAGACCAAGGCACGACTGATCCAGGAGCCGCGTGGCGCATTGCGCCTAATCCACAATAGCGTGAAGAAAGCCCTTTCGCGGATCGAGCCCCCAGAATTTCTTTTCTGCCCAGTCAAGCGCCGGTCTTACGTATCGAATGCCAAGCAGCATCTCAATGCCAAGGTAGTCCGGACGCTCGATATCCACGCCTACTTTCCTTCAACACCTCGCCATCGCGTCTACTGGTTCTTCCACACGGTAATGATCTGTAACACCGACGTGGCATCAGTTCTTGCCCAATTATTGACCGTTGAAGGCCATTTGGCCACCGGTAGCACTGTTAGCCCGATCCTGTCGTTCTTCGCGTTCTACGACATGTGGCTGAATATCGCGCAAATCGCGCGGGAGGCGGGCTGCACCCTCACCGTCTATATGGACGACATTACCCTGTCGGGCGATGCAGTGCCCGACAGGGTCCTCTGGGCAGTCCGCAGCCAGATTCATAGTCGAGGCCTGCACTACCACAAGGAAAAGCACTTCACCCAAGGTGTCGCCGAAGTCACCGGGACGCTGGTCAAGGACGGGCGGATGTTGGTTCCGAACCGTCAGCGTAAGAAGGCGTATGACACACGCATAATGCTCGCCGCCACGACCGATGCGGCAGAAATGGTGCAGCTGATGTCCCGCTTGCGCGGCCTAAGTGAACAACGCCGACAAGTAGAAGGCTAGAAGCCGGCATCGTGCGGGCGTCACGTCAATAGCTGCCAATACATCGGCCGCAGTAGCATACCTGCTGGTTTTCAGCATTTTTATTGGACTGACCAGCATCGTGTCCGCTTCGCTCACGGCCGTCAGGGTGCGCGATGAGAGGCAAACGTCGCCGCCGAGGCTCCACGCCCAAGTGTGAGTATCGAGCAGGACCGCCGTCACTGCCCTCCGTCTTCCTACAGATCGAGTTCGGCCCCCTCCATCGGTGCGAGGAAGTCCGGGCCGGTGCCAAGCTGGCCGGCGAGCAACCCGACCTGGAACGGCCGCTGCGGCACCGGCACCAGGCGGACGACCGGCTTGCTGCCCTTCGCGATGATGATTTCCTCACCTTTGAGGGCGGCCTCGATCAGCCTGGAGAGATGGGTCCTCGCGGCGTGGATGGTGACCCGCTGCATGATAGCCTCCTGGGACCGGCACAGGATGACCGACTTCGCTGATTGGTCAACTTGACTAACGCGCGGTTTTCCAGCGTGCGAGACCGGAAGGCGAGGCAGGCAGGTCGGCCGCCTGACGGTCATGGGACCATCGTCTCCGCTTGCTCCACCGCCGGCAACAAGTATATCCACCTTGGATATGGAGGTCGCCATGTCCGCTCGCACGACGTTGTTCCTGTCCAACCGATCGCAGGCGGTCCGCCTGCCCCGTGCCTTGGCCTTCGGGGATGGCGTGCGCGAGGTGGTCGTCACGCAGGACGGACCGCGACGCATCATCGCGCCGGCCGACCTGGCGTGGGACGATTTCTTCGATGCCCCGGGCATCGATCTCGGCGCTCGGCAACAGTTGAGGGCTCAGGACCGCGACGGTTTCTGATGCTCCGATACCTGCTCGACACGAACCTTTGCATCCGTGTCCTGCGTGACCGACCCGCCGGCCTGCGGGCGCGCTTCAATGCGGAGGCGACCGGCCTGTGCATCTCGGACGTCGTCCTGTACGAGCTGCTCTTCGGCGCCGAGAAATCGGCGAGGCCGGCGGAGAACCGCACCGCGGTCGAACGCTTCGCCGCGCGCCTGGGCGTGCTGCCTTTCGACAGCGCCGCCGCGGCCCATTCCGCAGACATCCGGGCCGGCCTTGAACGACGCGGCGCCTCGATCGGGGCCTACGACCTCATGATCGCCGGTCACGCCCGAAGCAGGGGCCTGATCGTGGTGACCGGCAACCTGG
>CAXSFF010000653.1:0-3159 GCA_964236035.1 uncultured Acetobacteraceae bacterium | reverse complement strand
TGCGCCCGATCCTGATGACGTCGTTCGCCTTCGTGCTCGGCGTGGTGCCGCTGGTGACGGCGACGGGCGCGGGGGCGGAGCTGCGGCAGTCGCTCGGCACGGCCGTGTTCTTCGGCATGCTGGGGGTGACGGGGTTCGGCCTGATGTTCACCCCCGTGTTCTATTCGGTCATCCAGCGGCTGTTCAACCGCCGGCAGGAGGTCAAGCAGGTCGCGGTGGAGGTGGCGCACTAAGGGTCTTGGCTTCACACCCGTCATTGCGAGCCGCCGCTTGGCGGCGCAGCAACCCAGGGCCGCGCGACGATTTACCGTGCGGCCCTGGCTTGCTTCGTCGCAAGCGCTCCTCGCAATGACGGCTGAAAGCCCGACCCGGCCTCAGCCGGGCAGCCGGTAAATTGCGCGCCGCGCATCAGGTGTGAAACTTACCGACCCTCGGGGTGATGCCGTGAACCGTTCGGCTATCGATGCGTTCTTGTGCCGCACGTCATACGAAAGGCCTTCCGCCATGAGCACAATCATCGTCATCATCCTTATCGTTCTGCTCCTGGGCGGCGGCGGCTACGGCTACAACGCAGGCTGGGGCGTCGGCCCGACCGGCGGCGTCGGCCTGATCGTGCTGATCCTGGTCGTTTTGCTGGTGCTCGGCAGAATTTAGCGCGGGGTCACGCCAATCACGCTGGATGCCGACCTGCCAGTTCAACAATCGTCATTGCGAGCCGCCGCTTGGCGGTGTGGCAACCCAGGAGTCACATGGCGAATTCTCGTCGCGTGGTTCCCGGGTCGCTTCATCGCAAGCGCCCCTCGCAACGAGAGCTGAAAGTGTGGTTTCTGCAGATGGGAGCGCGGGGCATGAAGATAACGATCGAGGTCGACTGCACGCCGGACGAGGCGCGCAGCTACATGGGCCTGCCGGACGTGAAGCCGTTGCAGGCCGCCGTCATGAGCCATGTCGAACAGCAGATGCTCCGCGCGGCGGACCAGTTCTCGCCCGACTCGATCCTGAAGACGTGGCTTTCCGCAATGCCGCAACTGCCGACGCAGATACAGGACGTGTTCTCCCGCATGCTGGGCGGCGGCAGCCCATCGAACGGCAGCAAGCCGTGACCCTGTCGTCGCGAGCAGGCGGCGTTCCGCAATGACGATGCCTGGTCAGGACGCCGCCTCCGCGTAGGCGCGCAGGTCCAGCGTGTGCGGATGCTCCGGCGAGACCTCGCCCACGGGTTCGGCCATCGGACCCGGCGTGTGGCCCACCTCCACGAAGCGGGCACGGCGCCGCGCCTCCGCCTCGTTGGCGTTGACGGGGAAGTTGTCGTAGCTGCGCCCGCCGGGATGCGCCACGTGATGCGCCAGCCCACCCAGCGAGCGCCCGTTCCAGCGGTCGTACACGTCGAACAGCAGCGGCGATTGCGCCGCGATGGTCGGGTGCAGCGCGCTGTATGGCTGCCACGCCTTAAAGCGCACGCCGGCGACGAACTCGCCCGCGATGCCCGTCGGCGACAGCGGCACCGCCACCCCGTTGCACGCCAGCACAAACCGTTCCGGCTCCCATGCCGTCACCCGCGCCTGCAGACGCTCCACGGAGCTGTCGACGTAGCGCACGGTGCCGCCGCCGCCGGCCGTCTCGCCCAGCGCGTTCCACGGCTCCAGCGCGTGCCGCACCTCCAGCGTCACGCCATGCACCGCCACGGCGCCGATGACGGGGAAACGGAAGGCGAGATGCGGCGCGAACCACGCGGCGTCGAGCTTCGCGCCGAACCCGGCGCCATGCACGCACAGCTCCTCCAACGCGTCCTGCAAATCCTGCCAGACGAAGTGCGGCAGCATGAAGTCGTCATGCACGCGGGTGCCCCAGCGCACCAGACGGCGCTCATAGGGAATTTGCCAGAACGCGGCGACGGCGGTGCGCATCAGCAGCATCTGCGCGGCCGCCATCTCCGCGTGCGGCGGCATCTCGAAGGCGCGGAACTCCACCAGGCCAAGCCGCCCGGACGAGCTTTCCGGCGCGTACATCTTGTCGATGCAGAACTCGGTGCGGTGGGTGTTGCCCTGCATGTCCACCAGGATGTTGCGGAACAGCCGGTCCAGCAGCCATGGCGCCGGGGTCAGGCCGCGCTTGACCTGGTGGAAGGCGATCTCCAGCTCCCGCACGGCGTCCATGCGCGCCTCGTCGATGCGGGGGTGCTGCGACATCGGGCCGATGAACAGGCCGCTGAACAGGAACGACAGGCTTGGATGGTTGTGCCAGAAGCCCAGCAGCGAGCGCAGCAGGTCGGGGCGGCGCAGGAACGGGCTGTCCTCCGGCGTCATCGCCCCCATGACGACGTGGTTGCCGCCGCCGGTGCCGACGTGGCGGCCGTCGACCATGAACTTCTCCGCCCGCAGCCCGGCGTGGCGCGCCTCCTCGTACAGCTGCGCGGTGCGGGTGGTGAGGTCGTCCCAGGTTTGCGCCGGGTGGATGTTGACCTCGATCACGCCGGGGTCGGGGGTGACGGAGAACGACTGCAGCCGGCGGTCGAACGGCGCCTTGTAGCCTTCCAGCACCACGGGCTGCTGCAAGGCGGACGCGGCCTGCTCGATGCCGGCCACCAGCGCGACCCAGTCCTCCGCGCGCGGCAACGGCGGCAGGTAGATATACAACAGCCCGCCGCGCGGCTGCACCGTCAGCGCGGTGCGGACGCCGCGGCCCTGCGGCAACTTGCCCGGGCCAGGCAGCGCCGCGTGCGGCGGCAGCGGTTCGGCGGGGGCGAGCGGATCAGGCTCGACATCCTCCTCGATCTCCTTCGGGTCGACGTACGGCAGGCTCGCCAGCGGCAGCCGCACGCCCATCGAGTTGTCGCCCTGCACAAGGAATATCTTGCCCTCGCGCATCTCCCACGCTTCGCTCTGCCAGCGGCGCTCGGCCCCCGTGCGGCGCAGCGGCAGCACGTAGCCGACCACGGTGTCGAGGCCCTGGCTGAACACCCGCCGCAGCCGCTCGCGCTCCTGCGGGTCGCGGGCGTGGCTCGCCTCGGCCACCACGTTGGCCGGCAGGCGGCCCTCCCGCATCAGGAAATACGGCTGGTCCTCATAGGCCGGCATGGCGCAGGCGGCATCCACCTGCAGCCGCTCGGCCAGCGCGTGGGCGAAACGGGCGGCTGTCTCGATGGTGGCGCCGCCGCCC
>CAXSFF010000652.1:0-3165 GCA_964236035.1 uncultured Acetobacteraceae bacterium | reverse complement strand
CTCGGCTCAGACCGCCAGGGTGACTGGGGCGTAGTGTTGGAGGTCAGCCTGGTCTGTGGCGGCCTGCTGACCGCTGGCGTGTTCCTGACATCAGGGTCGGCCCGCTCCAACCTCCGCGCCTTGATCGTCGATAACTTCTTCGCCCAGCGCTATGACTACCGGGTCGAGTGGCTGCGCTGCATCGCCACCTTGTCACAGCCCGGCGATGCCTTGGCGTTGCACACGCGCGCGATCCGGGCACTGAGCCAGGTTGTGGACAGCCCATCCGGATTGCTGTTCCTTCGGGAGCCCGATGGAGGGGTGTTTCGTTGGGCTGGTTCCTGGAACCTGCCGCCGACGACCTTGCAGATCGACGCTGGGCACCAGCTGCTGCCGTTGTTCCGCGGCGGCCGCTGGGTGGTGGTGGCGTCCGAAGACACCTCCTGGAGCCTCGGCATAGCTGATCCATGGCTCGCGGTGCCACTCAGCCATGCGGGCCGGTTGACCGGGTTCGCGCTCGTTTCCAAGCCGCGGGCCGCTTTCGTCCTGGACCGCGAGGTGTTCGACCTGCTTCGAATCATCGGCCAGGAAGTCGCCAGTCATGTTGCCGAGCAGCAGGCGGCGGCGACTTTGCTGCAGACACGGCAACTGCGCGAGTACGGCCAGCGCTTCGCCTTCGTTGCCCATGACATCAAGAACGTCGCCAGCCAACTCTCGTTGCTGCTGTCCAACGCCGAGCGCCACATCAGCAACCCCGAGTTCCAGAAGGACATGCTAGGCACTGTCGGCGGCTCCGTGCAGAAGATCACCGGCCTGCTCGCACGTCTGAAGGCGCCGGAGGACGCGCCGACGGCTGCGCGCCTGGTCCCGGCCGAGCGGGTGGATGCCGTCGTCACCGCACGCGATCCTGAGCAGCGCCGCCGCATCCGGCTGAGCGGTGGCACGGCGGCGAACGGCGAATGGCGCGCTGATGCCGATGCCGGCACGATTGGGGCGAAGATACCTGGTTCGGCTGAGAATCCCATTGTCCGCATGGCTCCAAGCGCGTTTGATGCCGTTCTCGCGCATCTGCTGGACAATGCCTTCGAAGCTTCGGCCGACGATGCGGAAATCCAGGTCCGGTTGCTGCAGGAGGGGCCGCGACTCTGCGTAGACATCATCGATTCTGGAACTGGAATGTCGCCTGAGTTCATCCGTGACCGGCTGTTCCATCCGTTCGCCTCTTCCAAACGCGACGGCTTCGGCTTGGGGGTCTACCAGGCCCGTGAGCTGCTGCGGCAGGTTGGCGGCGACCTGCTGGTCATCAGCGCGCTTGGGTCCGGCACGACCATGCGGCTGTCACTCCCGGTCGCCGCAGCCGAAGCGTCGCCGGGCCTGGCATCGCTTGCGGTGGTCTCGCAACAAGCTGATGGAGGTGTGTAATGGCCGCGCCGATGCTGCTCATCGTGGAGGACGACGAGGGCCTGTGCAGTCAGTATCGCTGGGCTTTCCCGAACTACACCCTGATCACTGCCCACACGCGGACGCAGGCGCTCGCGATGGCGCAGAAGCATCGGCCCGCGGTGGTGGTGACGGATCTCGGCCTGCCGCCCGATCCTGACGGCGTGACCGAAGGCTTCGCTGTCCTGGAGAGCATCCTGCGCAGCAACCCGGAGTCGAAGATCATCGTCGCCACCGGCAACGGCGACCGCGCGCACGCCCTTCGCGCCGTCGCGAGCGGCGCATATGACTTCTACGAGAAACCGATCGATATCGACGTCTTGCGGGCCATCATCGACCGGGCGCTGCGCATGCATCAGCTCGAAGGCGAAAACCGCCGGCTGGCTGAGGCGCCGGGTCCGAGCCCGATTGCCCGCATCATCACGGACGCCGAGACGATGCTGAAGGTGTGCCGTTCGGTGGAGCGCCTGGCTGGGGCGAACGTGCCCGTGCTGTTGCTGGGAGAGAGCGGCACCGGCAAGGAGGCGCTGGCGCGGGCGCTGCATGACCTCGGGCCGCGGGCCAAGCAGCCGTTCATCGCCATCAACTGCGGCGCCATCCCGGAAAACCTGCTGGAGAGCGAGTTGTTCGGCCACGAGCGCGGCGCCTTCACGGGAGCCGTCAAGCAGACCATCGGCAAGATCGAGAGTGCCGACCGTGGCACCTTGTTCCTTGACGAAATCGGCGATCTGCCGCATCCGTTGCAGGTCAAGCTGCTGCGCTTCCTGCAGGACCAGGTGGTGGAGCGCATCGGCGGCCGCAAGCCGATCCAGGTCGACGTCCGCATCGTCTCCGCCACCAACCAGCTGCTCGAAAGCCAGATCGCGCAAGGCCGGTTCCGCGAGGACCTGTTCTACCGCCTCAACTCGGTATCGCTGCGCATCCCGCCATTGCGCGACCGGCCTGGCGACCCCGCACTGCTCGCGCGCTTCTTCCTGCACCGCTTCAACAAGGAGTTCGGCCGCAACCTTCGTGGCCTGACCAACGAAGCGACCGCCGCGATCTTGCGGCATCCCTGGCCCGGCAACGTGCGGGAGCTGGAGAACCGCATGAAACGGGCTGTCGTCATGAGCGAGGGCAACCTTGTCGACGCCGACGACCTCGAGCTTGCGCCCAACGCCGGTGAAGCGGCTCCCAACCTTGATCTGCGCATCGCCCGCCTGCGGGCCGAGCGCGAGGTGATCCAACTGGCGCTCGCTCAGAGCAACGGAACATTGACGCAGGCGGCACGGCTGCTCGGCATCAGCCGCCCGACGCTGTATAGCTTGCTTGAGACCCACGGCCTGGCTGGCGTCGCCGAAGGCGAGGCGAAGAACGACATGATGGAGCGCGGCCACGATGCGTAGATCAAGCCCCCGGTTTGCGGCGAGCATGTTCGCGGCGAGCATCCTGGCCGGGTTGTTGCCGGACATCTCATGGGCGGCGTCCGATTATGTCGACGACGGCCTGCGGGCGATGAACGCCGGCGATCTTCGTGCCGCGCAAATCCAGTTCAGGAACGCCGTCAAGGCCAATCCAAAGGATGGGGCGGCCAATTACCAGCTTGGCGTGGTCAGCCTGCTGCTCGGCGACCCGGTCGCGGCAGAGAAAGACGGGCTGAGCGCACAAAACCTTGGCTATGATGTCACGGCGGCGAGCCGCCTGACGATGAAGGCCTATTTGGCTCAGGGACACTTCCGCGACCTGCTGAGAGACTTTCCACCAGCT
>CAXSFF010000651.1:0-3166 GCA_964236035.1 uncultured Acetobacteraceae bacterium | reverse complement strand
CTTTGGTTTTAGCTTACCGTTGTCTGCATGACACCCGACGCTATGCCCTCATCATGGCAGTAGGGTTTTCCGACAAACTGCCGTTCTTGTTCTGTCCGCTTGTGAGTACGAAAAGGCACTTCTGTTAGTTCGGGCCAAATAACTCTTGCAACTAAGGTTGATACGCGCTACGTATCGCGTATGATTGTGTCGTTCAGAGACAAGCGAACGGCGGCGGTGTTTGCAGGGCGGTTGCCGAAAGGCTTCCCGTCGGACCTGCTTACAGCAGCTCGGCGGAAGCTTGGTTACTTGAACGCTGCGACCACGCTTGACGACCTACGCGCGCCGCCTGGCAACAGGCTGGAAGCCCTCTCCGGAGATCGGGAAGGGCAGCATAGCATTCGTGTGAATGATCAGTTCCGTGTGTGCTTCACATGGTACGAGGGAAACGCCGAAAGCGTTGAGATCATCGATTATCACTAAGTAAAGGAAGTTTAGATGATTAGCCGCGATGAACTGCACACGATGTCGTTTGCCGACATCGCTCCTGGCCCCGCCATGCCGCCGCTCACGCCTGGCGAGGTGCTGCTTGAGGAGTTTATGCGGCCGGCTGGCCTTACCGCGCGAGCACTGGCAGCTGAACTGGATGTGCCCGGCAACCGCATATCGTCCATCATTAATGGCTCACGCGCAGTCACCGCGGGAACGGCGATCCTGCTGGCGCGGCGGTTCGGCACAAGTGCGGAGCTTTGGATGAATCTACAGGTAGCACACGACCTCATCGTTGCGCGCGAGAGTATGGAGGAGACAGCATAAATTGTTCGAGTTTATCCAGCCTGATGTAAGCTTCGTTTGTAACATAACAGGACAGAACGTCCCGACAGCAAACAGTGGATATAGTAGCGGCCTGGACGAGGCCGGGGTGCCGCCGATCGGCCCCGCCATCGCCAACGCTTTCGCGGCCATGAACGGCGGCGCGCGGCTGCGGCAGTACCCGTTCCTGCCGGAGCGGGTGAAGGCGATGCTCAAGACCTGAGCCGGCATGGCCCGGCGCTACCTGGACCGGCGGGTCAAGCTGCACATGCTGCGGGCGGCGGACGCGATCGCCGCGCAAGGCAGCATCCTCAAGGCGTCCGTGGCGCTGGGCACCAGCCAGCCGGCGCTGACCAAGAGCCTGCGGGAGCTTGAGGAGATCGTGGGGGCGTCGCTGTTCGACCGCTACTCCCGCGGGGTGCGCCTGACGGAGACGGGCGAGCGCGTGATCCGCGCCGGGCGGGCGGTCATGGCCGAGCTGCTCCGCCTGGAGGAGGACCTGGACCTCGGCTCCGTCGGGGCGGCGAGCACCGTCGCGGTCGGCGTTTTGCCAGTCACCGCCGCGGGCGTGCTGCCCGGCGTCCTGACGCGGCTGCGCGCCGCGCATCCCATGCTGAAGGTCAAGGTGCACGAGGGACGCATGGAGGAGCTGCTTCCGCTGCTGGCGGCGCGGGAGATCGATCTGATCGTCGGCCGCCTCTACGAGCCGCTGAGGCCCGACGCCCTCACGCGGGAGCCGCTGTGGACCGAGCCCATCTCCGTCCTGGCGCGGGCCGGGCACCCGGTGTTCGATGATCCCGAGCCGTCGACCGCGACGGTCCAGCGCTTCGACATCCTGCTGCCGACCCTGACCCAGCGGGTCGGCGCCGAGATCGACCAGTTCTTCGCCCAGCTCGGGCTGACGCCGAGCTTCGCGTTGCGGTCGAACTCCTACGGCTTCATCCGAGAGATGGTGGTCGGCTCCGACATGCTCGCGGTCATGCCGCGCCTGCTGATGGTCGGCGACCTGCTGCGGCGGACGCTGCGCGTCGTTCCCGTGCCGGTCGCAGTACCTGACCGGCCGGCTTGATCGTGGCCCCTGACCGCCCGCTCCAGGCGGCTGGGCGCCTGTTCACCGAGTGCCTGCGCGCCTACCTGGCCGAGATCGCCGGCCAGGGGCTTATCCCTATATCGAATGGTTATAGCGAGGCGCGAACGAACGATACGACAGTGCCGCCTGCTTTGCCGTAGCTGGTCCTCGGAGCGCATCGGGCGACGATGCCGGAGGCAACGGGGAGGCCCGTAAGATCATTTCGAGCGAAACGTCAGACGCGCCGCCGCCAGAGCCGGTCATGGATGTCGCCCACCTCGGCCACGTCGAGGTGCTGACCCCCAAGCCGGAGGAGAGCCTGCGCTTCTTCATCGACGTCATGGGGATGACCGAGAGCGGGCGGCAGGGCGGGTCGGTCTACCTTTGCGGCTGGGACGACTACGAGCGCTACTCCCTGAAGCTCACGGGCTGCGGCACGTCGGGCCTCGGCCATGCCGCGTTCCGGGCGCGCAGCCCGCAAGCGCTCGGCCGCCGGGTCGCGGCGATCGAGGCTTCCGGCCGCAGCGTGGGTTGGCACGAGGGCGAGCTGGGTCACAGCCCGGCGTTCCGGTTCCGCGACCCGGACGGGCACCTGCTCGAAATCTACTACGAGACCGAGTGGTACGAGGCGCCGGACGCGTTGCGGCCCGCGCTCAAGAACCAGGCGCAGCGCTTCCCCACGCGCGGCGTGAACGTGCGCCGCCTCGACCACTTCAACGGCCTCGCCGCCGACGTCCGCGCCAACCGCGAGTTCTTCGAGCGCGCCCTCGGCTTCCGGCTCACCGAGCAGATCGTGCTCGACGACGGCACCGAAGCCGGCATGTGGATGACCTGCACCAACAAGAGCTACGACTTCGCCTACACGCGCGAGGCGCACGGCATCGGCGGCCGCTTCCACCACGTCACCTTCGCGCTGGACAGCCGCGAGGAGATCCTGCGCGCCGCCGACATCTTCCTGGAGGCGGGCGTGCACATCGAGACGGGGCCGCACAAGCACGCCGTCCAGCAGACCTTCTTCCTGTATGTCTATGAACCCGGCGGCAACCGGGTCGAGGTCGCCAACGTCGGCGCCCGGCTGGTGCTGGCGCCCGACTGGAAGCCGATTCGCTGGACCGAGGCGGAGCGCAAGAAGGGCCAGGCCTGGGGCCTCAAGACCATCGAAAGCTTCCACACCCACGGCACCCCGCCGTTGCCTGACGCCGTTGCAGGCCGACTTTCCGGAGCAGATCATGACCACTGAAGCCCAGACCGCCCTCGTCGTCAGCGCCCACTCGGCTGATTTCGTCTGGCGCGCCGGCGGCGCCA
>CAXSFF010000650.1:0-3173 GCA_964236035.1 uncultured Acetobacteraceae bacterium | reverse complement strand
AGGCATTCTCGACGGGGTCCCAGAACCAGTAGCCGCCCCAGCCCAGCTCGTAGTACGCCCACCAGGAGCCGAGCGCGATGCCGCCGGTCAGGAAGCACCAGGACAGCAGCGTCCACGGCCGCACCCAGCGGCCCCAGGCGGCGTCCACCCGGCCCTCCAGCAGCGCCGCGATGGCGAAGGCGAACGGCACCGCGAAACCGACGTAGCCGAGGTAGAGGATGGGCGGATGGAAGGCCAGGCCCGGGTCTTGCAGCAGCGGGTTCATGTCGCGGCCATCGACGGGCGCGGGCCAGATGCGCAGGAACGGGTTGCTCACCAAAACGGCGAACAGCAGGAACCCGGCCGAGCTGGCGCCCAGCACGCCGATCACCCGCGCCCGCAGCGACGACGGCAGCCCGCGGCCGAACCCGGCGACGGCGCCGCCGCACAGCGCCAGGATCAGCGCCCACAGCAGGATGGAGCCCTCGTGGTTGCCCCAGACGCCGGTGATCTTGTACAGCAGCGGCTTCAGCGTGTGGCTGTTCTCGGCGATGTTGAGCACGGAGAAGTCGTCGGTGACGCTGCTCCACACTAGGCAGCCGGCGGCGGCCACCAGCGCCAGCATCTGCCCGATCGCCAGCCCGGGCGCCGCGGCGATCAGCCGGGCGTCGCGGCGCCAGGCGCCCCACAGCGGCAGCCCCGCCTGCATGAACGCCAGCACGCAGCCGAGCGCCAGGGCGAGATGACCCAACTCCGGGATCATTTCGCCACCACGGCGGCGTTGGCGGCCAGCGTGTTCCAGGTCGACGCCGGCGGCGGCGGCCCCTGCTCCGGACGCCATTGCCCGGTGCGCTTCAGGGCGTCGGCGACATCCTTCGGCATGTAGGTCTCGTCATGCTTGGCCAGCACCTCGCTGGCGCGGAAGGTGCCGTCCGGCCGCATGGCGCCGAGCGTCACCACCCCCTGCCCCTCGCGGAACAGGTCGGGCAGGATGCCGGTGTAGGCGACCTCCACGGCGGCGCGGCCGTCGGTGACGCGGAAGCGCGCGCCGGGCTGGCCGCCGTCGTCGGTGCGCTGCACGCTGCCAGCCTCGACCAGGCCGCCCAGGCGCAGGCTGCGGCCCGGGATGCCCTTCTCGGCCAGGTCGGAGGGCACCACGAAGAACACCATGTCGTTGCTGAACGCCAGCAGCGACAGCGCGGCGGCGGAACCGAGCCCAAGGCCGCACGCCAACACGGCGGCCAGGCGGCGGCTCTTGCGGGTCACGCGGACCGGCCCGCACGAGGGTCGACCGCCGCCAACCGCCGGCGCGCGCGTCCGAGCCGGATCGCGGCATCGATCGCGAAGGCCGCCGGCACGATGACCGCCATCGCGTACGACGCGGCGATGAACCCCAGATGCGTCATCACCCTACAGCCTGGCTGCGCGCGGACAGCAGGCCGCGGATGCGCCGTTCCATTACGGCGGCGCGGAGCCGGGCGACGGTGATGGCGGCGAAGCACAGGGTGAACCCGACCGCGCACGCCAGCAGCGGCCACAGCATGTCCAGCGACATCGTCGGCGCGCCCGTAAGCGTGATGCTGGCAGGCTGGTGCAGCGTGTTCCACCAGTCGACGCTGAACTTGATGACCGGCAGGTTCACCACCCCCACCAGCCCCAGGATCGCCCCGGCCCGGTAGCCGCGCTGCTGGTCGTCGAACGCGCGCACCAGCGCGATGTGGCCGAGATACAGGAAGAACAGCACCAATACGGAGGTCAGCCGCGCGTCCCACACCCACCAGGCACCCCACATCGGCTTGCCCCACAGGCTGCCGGTGGCCAGGCACAGCGCGGTGAAGCCGGCGCCGACGGGACCGATCTCCACCGCCGCCAGGTCGGCCAGCGGGTGCCGCCAGACGATCGACAGCAGCGAGCACAGCGCCAGCGCGAAATACCCCATCGAGGCCAGCCAGGCGGCGGGCACGTGCACGTACATGATCCGCACGGCGTCGCCCTGCTGCCAATCGGCCGGCGACGCGAACAGGCCCCAGTACAGCCCCGCCGCCGTCACCAGCAGCGCCGCCCCGCTGAGCCAGGGCTGCACGGCGCCGGCGATGCGCAGGAAGCGTCCCGGATTGGCGAACCGGTGCAGGTTGAAGCCGCCGCGCGGGGCCAGGGCTGTCGTTGCGTCCACAACGCGCAAGATAGCACGCCAGGCCCGACTTGGAAGGTCGCAGTTCCCCAGGGTCGCCGCATGACATAAGCTTCAGGCCCGCGTCGAGGGGCCTGGATGCAGCATTGGCTGGTGAAGACGGAGCCGGACCTGTTCGGCTGGGACCAGCAGACCGCCAACGGAGTCGAGCCATGGACCGGCGTGCGCAGCCACCAGGCCCGCAACAACCTGGCCGCCATGCGCGCCGGCGACCTGGCGTTCTTCTACCACTCCAACATCGGCAAGCAGATCGTCGGCATCGTCAGCGTGGCGCGCGAGGCATATCCTGACCCCACGGCGGAAACGCCGCCTGGCAAGAAGCCCGGCAACTGGGTCTGCGTCGACCTGCGAACGGTCGGCAGGCTGCCCCACCCCGTCACCCTGACGGCGATCAAGGCCGATCCGGCGCTCGCCGACATGGCGCTGGTGCGGCTGTCGCGCCTGTCGGTGGCGCCGGTGACGCCGGCGGAATGGCGGCACGTCTGCGCGTTGGGCGGCTGGCACATCCCATCTGGCGCTCACGCGTGACGCCTTGTAGCGTGGTGGAAAACCATAACGATCGACCAAGGGAAAGCACCATGTCCGAAACCGCCATGTTCCACGTCAAGCCGTCCATCGCGGCCTCCGCCCACGTCAACGGCGAGCGCTACCGCCTGATGGCCAACCACGCCGCCCGCGACCCCAACTCGTTCTGGGAGGAGGAATCGCGCCGCATCCCCTGGATCAAGCCGCCGACCGTCATCAAGAACACCAGCTTCGAGGGCGACGTCGCCATCCGCTGGTTCGAGGACGGCAAGCTCAACGCCTCCGCCGCCTGCCTCGACGCGCACCTGGTGGCCCGCGGCGACCAGGTAGCGATCATCTGGGAGGGCGACGACCCGAACGCCAGCAAGTCCATCACCTACCGCGCGCTGCACGAGCAGGTCTGCCGCCTGGCCAACGTGCTGCAAGACAAGGGGATCAAGGCCGGCGACCGGGTGACGATCTACCTGCCGATGGTGAT
>CAXSFF010000649.1:0-3173 GCA_964236035.1 uncultured Acetobacteraceae bacterium | reverse complement strand
AGCTCATCTCGGCGACCGACTGCAGCCGGCCCGGCACCACCGCCTGCGGCCGCATGCCGACCACCAGCGTGCCCAGCACCAGCGCGGCGCCCAGCACCATCATCACGTTGGCCTGGGTGAAGTTCACCGACCCGCCCAGCACGCCCAGCGACTGGCTCAGCTTGAACTGCCCGAGGGCGTCGATCGTCGGTGCCGCGTCAGCCATGCCGTTCCCTCAACCCTACTGCCGCTTCGGCGCCATCACGCGCCAAACGTTCGCTATTCCCGCCACGCCGCCCAGCATCACGAATATCACCAGCATCAGCGGTGACGTGTGCAGCCAGCGGTCCAGCGCCCATCCGATCCCCAACCCCACGATCAGCGCGGACAGCAGCTCCACGCCGACCCGCGTCCCGATGCCCCATGCCGAGGCGCTCACCGCACGCGTCGCCACCTCGCCCCCCTCTAAGGAATTGGGAGCCTGGCGCTTCTCGGCGGCGTTCAAGCGGTGCTCGAAATCCTCTGCCATCGATCTGCTCCGGGCCTTTCCGGAAGGCGTCGCTTGCTAACCGCGGGTATGGGGGGTGTCAAGCCGCTGCCGCCGCTCATAATGCCGCGTCAGCCACGCTTTCGGTACGGAAACCACCGGATTGCCGCCGCCACAGCCCGGCGTACACCCCGTCCGCCGCCAGCAGCGCCGCGTGCGTGCCCTGCTCGACGACGCGCCCGCCGTCCAACACGATCAGCCGGTCCATGCGCGCGATGGTCGACAGCCGGTGCGCGATCGCGATCACCGTGCGGCCCTCCATCAGGCCGTCGAGCTGCTCCTGGATCGCCTGCTCCACCTCGGAATCCAGCGCGCTGGTGGCCTCGTCCAGCACCAGGATCGGCGCGTCCTTCAGGATCACCCGCGCGATCGCCACCCGCTGCCGCTGCCCGCCCGACAGCTTGACGCCGCGCTCGCCGACATGCGCGTCCAGCCCCGTGCGGCCGTTCCAGTCCTCCAGCGTCTCGATGAACCCGAGCGCGTGGGCGCGGCGGGCGGCGTCCACCACCTCCACCTCGCTGGCGGCGGGGCGGCCGTAGCTGATGTTCTCCCGCACCGAGCGATGCAGCAGGGAGGTGTCCTGCGTCACCATGGCGATCTGCCCGCGCAGGCTCTCCTGGGTGACGCCGGCGATGTCCTGCCCGTCGATGGTGATGCGCCCGCGCTCCAGCGGGTAGAACCCCAGCAGGCAGTTCACCAGCGTCGACTTGCCGGCGCCGGACGGCCCGATCAGCCCGACGCGCTCGCCCGGGCGGATGCGCAGGTCGAGGTCGTGCAGCACCCCGCGCGCGGTGCCGTAGCCGAACGAGACGCCGTCGAACACGATCTCGCCGGCGCCGACCTGCAGCATGCGCGCGCCGGGCTGGTCCGGGTGCAGCGGCGGCACGGCGATCGAGCGCATGGCGTCCTGCACGATGCCGACGTTCTCGAAGATTGCGGTGACGTTTTGCGCCACCCAGCCGGCGATGTTGGACACCTGCCACGCCAGCGGCAGCGCCATCGCCACTGAGCCGACCGAAATGCGGCCATGCACCCACAGCCACACGGCGATCGCCCCCGTGCCGACCACCAGCGACGCGTTCAGCCCCGACAGCGTCAGGGTAAAGCCCGTGATCATGCGCTGCTGGCTGCGGAAGGCGTCCGTGTGGTCGTCGACCGCTTCGGCGACGTGAGCGTCCTCGTCCAGCGCGCGGGCGAACAGCTTCACGGTCAGGATGTTGGTGTAGCTGTCCACCACCCGGCCGTTCAGGGTGGAGCGCACTTCGGACATGCGGCGCGACCGCTCCCGCATCCGCGGCACGAAGCCGCGCAGCATGCAGGCGTAGGCGCAGAACCACAGCACCAGCGGCACGGCCAGGAACCAGTCGGCGCCGGCCAGCAGCACGATCGCGCTGCCGCCGTAGACGACGATGTACCAGACGGCGTTGGTGGCGGAGACCACGCTCTCGCGCAGCGACGGCCCGACCTGCGACACCCGGTTGGCGATGCGCCCGGCGAAGTCGTTCTGGAAGAAGGTCCAGCTTTGGCGGACGACGTGCCAATGGCTCTGCCAGCGCACCAGGTTGGTCATGCCGGGCGCGATGGCCTGGTTAGTGACCAGGTACTGCAGCGACAGCGCTGCCGGGCGCGCCAGCAGCAGCACGGCGGCCATGCCGAGCAGCGACGTGCCCCGCTGCGCCCACAGCGTCGCCGGCGGCTGGGTGCCGACCAGGTTCACCACGCGGCCGATGAACACGGGGATCAGGCTGTCGAGCATGGCGGTCAGCATGCCGGCCGCGAACAGGGCGACCACCAGGCCGCGCGACTGCCGCACGAAATGCCAGTAGAACGCGCCCAGCGTCGCCGGCGGCTGACCCGGCGGCGGCGGGGCCGTCGGGCGCAGGATGGTCTCGAAGAAATGGAACATGCCTGGGGAAGTCGGACTTGGGCCGCGCCGGGTCAAGCCAAGCCCGCGTGACACCATCGGGGCCGCTGCCTAGAACGGCGCCGGACGGAACCGGAGCGACTCGATGGACCAAGTCGACGGCGCGCTGCGCACGGTGGGATACTGGCTGCAACTCGGCCTCGGCCTGCTGCTGCGGCTGTTCGCGGCTGTCGAGGCCAGCACCCGCTCGCTCCTGGCCCAGGCCGGCGTGCCCGCCAACCTGCAGACCATCGTGCTGCTGGTGATCGACGTGCTGCTGGCGGTGGTGGTGGTGCGCCTGTTCGGCGGGATCATCCGGGTGGTGCTGGTGCTGTTCCTGATCCTGCTGGTGCTGCACATCCTGGGCATCCGTGCCTAGCAAACCAACGGCTGTCATTGCGAACCGCCGCTTGGCGGTGCGGCAACCCAGGGCCGCGCGCTGGAGATCAGCCGTGTTGCCCTGGGTTGCTTCGTCGCAAGCGCTCCTCGCAATGACGGCTGAGAGGACCACTGCACTGCTCCTCCTCCCCTTGCGGGAGGAGGCCGGGAGGACAGGTGGCCGCACGCGACACAGTGCCGCGCGCACCCCCTCCCCCAGCCCCTCCCGCAAGGGGAGGGGAGAAGAGTCAAAGGTCGTTGATGTAGCCAGAAGCTGTCACGGCAGCAGCGAGGCATAGAGATCGAGCGTGGCGCGGGCGATGGCGTCCCAGCTGAAATGCTCCACGGCCCGGCGGCGTCCGGCGG
>CAXSFF010000648.1:0-3185 GCA_964236035.1 uncultured Acetobacteraceae bacterium | reverse complement strand
CGCGAGGGCACGCTTCAGCTCCGCCTCCGCCGTGAGCTGCGCCGTCGCGGCCGGCTCCGCCTCGGGCAGCGGCGTCCGCCCGGTCAGGACCACGCGGCAGCCGTATCGTGCCGCGAGCGCCGCGCAGACATGCGCTCCGATGCCTCGGGCGCCTCCGGTGACCAGAATGACCGAGTCTGGGCTCAGCTCGACCTGGGACGGCATTGCGCGTGCCAAAGGCGTCTGGACCGCATCCAGGACGCAACGACCCTGGCTGGAATATCCGACCTCGATGGAGCTGTGCCACCCGCCGAAATCGGGCCAGGACAGGTTCGCATCGCCGCTGGCCGCCGGGTCGACGTCCCAGCATCGGACCATGACTTCCGGCCACTCCTGGGCCAGCGACTTGACCAGGCCGGGCAACCCGGCCTGACCGGCGCTGAAACGGGCGGGCTGCGACCGGAGCCCGAAGCTGCCGCCCATGGCGGTCACTGCACCCAGCGTCCCGCGTGCCCTGCGCAGGTCGCCGCCGAACACGGACGCCAGCAGGAACAGGCTGCGGAGTTCGAGCCTGTCGCTGTCGGCGCCGGGAGCGGATGGCAGCAGGTGCCAGATGTCCGTCACCGGGCCGATCTGACGCCCGACGAGGTCGCGCAGACGGCTCACGCAGTCCGGCGAGAGCAGATCCGCCTCGTAGTTGCCGCTTCTGTCCATGCCCAGCTCGGCCGCGTGCTGGACCAGGGCGATGGAGGGCGAGAAGTCGGCGCCACGCATCGCCTCCGCGAGCTGCCGGGCCTTGCCGCCCGCGTCCTCGGTGATCAGCAGGACGCCCCATTGCCGATCGTGCAGCCCGGCGAACTGGAAGTCCGGCATCTCCTCCGGCGGCCGGTAGAACATCACCTCCGCGTCGGACGGGGCCCTGATCGCGGTCAGTCCAGGCTGCACCAGGCAACGCCTGACGCCTGGCGGCATGGCGATGTCGTGGCCGCGGCCGCGCAGGTCACGTTGCAGCCACGCCGTCGGGGACGGCTGCGGCGGGACCGGGATGGATGGCGAAGGCGGCTCTCCCAGCAGGGCGAGGACTTCCCGCAGCGTGCGCAACGGGTTGGTGGCGAGGAAGAATGCCTCCGCCGTCATGTCGGTGCCAGGCATCTGGCCGAGCTGCTCGTAGAGCGCGCCGAAGATTTCTGTCCGCTTGATCGAGTCGATGCCGAGGTCGGCTTCCAGATCATGGTCCAGTTGCAGCATGTCCGTGGGATAGCCGGTCCGTTCGCTGACCAAGCTCAGCAGCAGGTCGTCACGGTGACGCACGGGACGGCTGGGCGCGGCCGGTGGCGCCGATGCGGCGGAGCGCGCCGCAGGCTCGGACGTGCGCGGGGTGAGAACCGGGTCGGCCCGCGTCTCAAGCCAGCTCAGCACCTGACGGAGGCTGCGCAGCGACCCGGCCTTCGCAAGGAAGTCCTCGATCGGCCGGGCGATGCCAAGCTCCGCATGCAGCGCCCCGAAAATCTCGGTGCGCTTGATCGAGTCGATGCCAAGGTCGGCTTCCAGATCGAGATCCAGCGCGAGCATCTCGATCGGGTATCCGGTCCGCACGCTGACCAGCTCCAGCGCCACCGCCACGGCGGGCCGGCCGGCCGCAGGCTCAGGCGCGGACGCCGCCGCTTCGGCTGCCACGGGATGCGGGTCGGCCGACGGCCGCTTCCTCAGGTCCTGCAGCGACTCGATCACGTCCTTGAGGCGACGCAACTGCGCCATCTTCAGGAAGAAAGGCTCAGCCGGCTGACCCGGTGCGAGCTGCTCGTGCAACGCCCCGAAAATCTCGGTCCGCTTGATCGAATCGATGCCGAGGTCGGCTTCCAGGTCGTACTGGAGGTCAAGCATCTCGACCGGGTAGCCAGTCCGCGCACTCACCAGCGCCAGGACGATGCCGGCCACGGACGGGTCGGCCAAATCCGCGTGCGAGGCGAGCGCTCCGTCGACTGCCGCCGTCACAGGCGCGGGCGACGCTGCCACCGGCTCTGCAGCCGCCTCCGGCGCGTGCGTCCGTCGCATTCCCTCGATCCAGCCGATCACGTCCCCGAGGCGGCGCAACTGAGCCGCCTCGACGAAGAATGTCTCCGCGTCCAGCACGCCCGGGCTGGCACCGAGCCGCTCGCGCAGGGCTGAGAATATCTCCGTCCGCTTGATGGAGTCGATGCCGAGGTCCGCTTCCATGTCCTGCTCGACGCTCAGCAGGTCGACCGGATAGCCGGTGCGCTGACTGACAAGTTCGAGCAGCACGGGGTACATCCCGGACCCGGCACCGCTCGGCGCTGCAGGAGCCGCCATGCCGGCCGGCACGGCTGCAAGAGCGGCAACGCGGGGCGCCGCCTGATGCCCTGCGAGCGGGTCTGAGCGGGTCGGCATGGCCGGTTCGGGGCGCGATGGCGGATCAGCCGGCCTAGTGTGGGCAGGGGCAATCCCGGTCAGCACGCGTTCCAGCAGGATGTCGCGCTCACGCTGCGCCGTGCTCTGATACGCCCGGAACTCGTCGAGCAGCGCGCGCAGTGAAGCAGCGACCTCCATGGGAGGCGCCTCGATGGGCGCCCGGACCGGTGCATCCGTCGGCACCTGGAAGGGTGGCGGAGCCGGTGTCGTCGGCAGGGCCGGCACCGGCACGGCCGCATCCTCGGGAGGACGAGCCGGCGCGGGCGGCCTTGCCGACACCATCGCAGCCGCGGCGGGGCGAGCGGGCGCCATCGCCTCGGCGGGCGGCTTGGAGGCCGGAGGCGAGCGTTGATCGTCCGCGCGGGGCAGGACTGGCAAACCCGTCGTCGGGCGAAGCGGACGGGACCGGCTGCTGTCGATCAGCCAGGTGGTCGCCGAATGTGCCGGCGTCTTCATGGCATCCTCGAAACGATCGTTCCGCGCCGCGCCGGCAAACAGCCGCTCCAGACGCGGCTGCCTGCCGGCGGCAAACAACTGCCCGATCACGGCGAGGAAGTCGGCGAGCGGGTTGGCGGCTCCCGGCCGATCCGGCGTCAGGATGCGCGCGGGCCGGCCGGCAAGGATCTGGCGGGTCAGCCCGCTCAGGACCTGGCCGGGCCCGACCTCGATGAACGTGCGGACGCCCTCGGCATACATCGCCTCGATCTGGCGGAGGAAATGCACCGGCTTCGTGAGCGCGTCGACGAGAATCCGCCGGATGCCGTTGGCGTCGTCCG
>CAXSFF010000647.1:0-3185 GCA_964236035.1 uncultured Acetobacteraceae bacterium | reverse complement strand
CCGCGTTCCACATGCTGAGCACGGGCGAGGCCTTCCGCGACCTCGGCGAGGGCTACCTCGACCAGGTCGCACGCAAGCGCTCCACCACCAAGCTGGTCCAGCGCCTGAGCAACCTGGGATACGACGTCATGCTCGTCCCGAAGGCGGCGTAACCCGCCACCTCGTCCGATCAGGGCCATTTCCGTAGCAGTATCAGCTGATGAACCTCGTTAGCGTCCAGCGAACGTAGCCGTTCGAGTTTGGCAGCGCTTGACGTGGTCGAGATCACCCGGGCACCTAACTTTTTGGCCAACTGGAGTGCAAAGATCGAAACGCCGTCAGTGCCCTGCGTGAGAACCGTATGCCCGGCCCGAACCGGCACCGAACCGGCCAGTGCCGTCCAGGCGGTCGCCGCCACGCACGGTAGGGTGGCACCCTCCTCGTACGACAGCGAGGCGCGTAGCGGAACCACCGCCTCCTGCGACACCGCCTTGGATTTCGTCAGCCAGCAGCGCCAGTTTCTTGATCCGTGCAACAACCCTGCAAGAGCTGATTTCACACTGGTGTCTTCCTCTCGGTTCAGCCTCGTCGTGCCTGCCGGCTACATGGTTGTCTGCGCGGTCGGGACGAGCCCGCCGCATGTTGGCGTATGGCGCGACGAACACCTCAACGTTCTGAATGCGCGGTCCATAGCGGCCGCAACAGGCAGGGCGAGGTGTTCGAAGCCTCGTCCCGGCAGGGACGACTTGATCCCCTTGCGGAGAACTTGGTGAGCGTGGTGCTACGCCGCTGTGGCAGCGTTCGGCATTGGGCGGAACTCCGTCTTGTCGGCCCACATGCGATGCAGGGTCACCGCCAGCTTGCGGGCGATCGCCACCCTGGCCTTCTTGTGTCCGATCCGCTTGGCCAGGCGAACACCCCATTCCTTCAACGCCGAGGTCTTCTGAACGCGCGACAGCAGCGTCGTGGCGGCCTCGAACAGGTAGCACCGCAGAAGGGCGTCGCCGGCTTTCGAGATGTGCCCCAAAACATTCAGGCTCTTATTGGGTTCCAGGGTGGTGGATTGTCTCATCCGACAATCGCCTCCACCAGGGCGCCAAGCAAAGCTTTGCCGCGCTGACGGGCGTTGTGCACGAACTGGAAGAAGCTGAGATACAGCGGCAGCTTGTCCTGCGAGATACCGCGGTGCGGACGCAGCCAGGACCGCAGCAACGACCAGAAGCCCTCGATGGTGTTGAGGTGGACTTCGCAGAAACCGTCGCCATCCTCATCGCGGGCATACTCACCATTGGCGTGGCACACTGTCTTGTGGCCATAGCCCCAAGCTGGCAGGCGTGCGTAGATGTCATACTCATCGGTGTGGATCAGCGTGCCCGATGCGACCGTATCGCTGATGATTGGCTTGATCGTTGCCTGCCGCACATTGGGCAGCATGTGCAAAACAACCTGTCCGCCGCGCTGGATCACCCTCGTCTGGCTATTCCAACGGCTTCGCCGTCGGAACCTCGTATGGGGGTTCTTCTGTCAAGCGGTCATTTCTAATCTCCTGTCGTGATCAGATCCGCGGTTTGAGCCCGTCATCTTCATGCGGCCTCTCTGACCGCATCACCTCGTATCCGGTCGGACCTCGATCGGTCCGAACCACAATCCCTCATGCTTGAGGGCAGGGGCTCGGAGGAATGGGACCCTTCTTGGGAGCGCGGCATGTTTCAGCCCAGGTTCCGATCGGTCACCATCCACCTCGGATCCGGCGGTTCAGCCCGTGGCCGAACCGCCGACTGGGTTGCGTTGCGTTGGCGGCTGTCAGCCCGCCTTGGCTGGCTTCAGCACGGCGCCGGTTGGCACCAGGCCGTGGGTGACGAACCGCCACAGCGCCACCAGCAGTTTGCGCGCCAGGGCGGTGATGGCGATGCGCTTGATGCGGCCTTTGCCGTCCCGCACGCGCTCGCGATACCAGACGCTGAGCGCGCTGTCTGGTTGGTTGCGCAGCCACAGCCAAGCCAGTTGCCCCATGGTCTTGCGCACACGGGCATTGCCGGCTTTTGAGATGCCCTGGTCGTGGTCGATGCCGCCGCTTTGCCAGGGGCTCGGCGCCAGCCCGGCATAGGAGGCGACCTCGCGCCGGTTGCGGAAGTCGCGGAAGAATGCCTCGCTCGCCAGCACCGAGGCGGTTTCGGGGCCGATGCCCTTCAGCCGCAACAGCCGCGCACCAGCCCCTTCTTGCTCGGGCAAGGCGGCAGTCGTGGCGCCGGCGGCTTCACCGACGACTGCTGCCGCGTCGCTGGCGGGGCTGGCGACGCGCTCGGCCGCAAGCGCTGCATCGCGCGCCGCTTCCACGGCTACAAGCTGCTGCATGGCCAGCTCGAGGCGATCCATTTGGCGTTCGATCTCGGCCATGAGCCGGGACGGCAGGACATCCGCCTCCGGCGTGCGCATGTCGGCCAGCCGCGCCCGCCGGTCCCGCAAAGTCGGCTCGAACCCGAACACCCCCTGGGTTGCGAGCAGGCCTTTGATGCGATTGGCGTGCCGGATGCGCTCGGCCAGCAGGGCTTCCCGTTCCCGGTTGAGCCGGCGTGCATCCTCCGCCTCGCGCGTCGGCGGACGCACCATGGAGCACACCTGCCGCTCACCGCGCGCCCAAGCCATCAATGTGCGCAGCATCGCCTCGGCATCAATGCGGTCCGTCTTGGCCCGGCGGCTGCGGCGGTTCACCGCAATCGAAGCCGGGTCGACCACGACGCTCCTCACCGCGTGCGCTTCCAGCAAGCGATGCACCCAGAACCCGTCACGTCCGGCCTCCTGCATGACAAGCACCCCCACCGGATGCCCCAAACGCCGCTCGGCACGCTCCCGCAGACGCTTCAGCACCGAAAGCAGTCCCGAACCGTCGCAGGCCGCGACGCCGTGCTTGCTGGCCTTGTCCTCGCCGGGCGCACTGGCCACGACCACCCAGCTCGACAAGCTGAGCTCCAGCGCCACGAACAGTGTGGCCTCCATGTCGATCGTCATGGCAAGATCGGAACGGGCGGCGGTTTGCGTCAGATGTTCGATGTTCGGCATTGAGCAACTCCCGGATGAGATGGCACCGACCTCAGTCTACGACCTGGCCGCCGCCCACCCGCATAGGATCTTGGGCCAGCCTCGCCAAGGATCGGCGGCTTGTCCTTCTCCAGCGTGCCCCGCCCGCGTTCGCCGCGCAGCTTGCG
>CAXSFF010000646.1:0-3186 GCA_964236035.1 uncultured Acetobacteraceae bacterium | reverse complement strand
GTGGAGATGCACGAGAGCACCGTCAGCCGCGTGACCGCCAACAAGTACATCGCCAGCCCGCGCGGCACGTTCGAGCTGAAGTACTTCTTCACCACGGCGATCGCCAGCCTGTCGGGCGAAACCCACAGCGCGGAGTCGGTGCGCCAGCGCATCCGCAGCATGATCGGCGCCGAAACCCCCGAGGACGTGCTGTCCGACGATGCGATTGTTGCAGCCTTGCGACGGGAAGGCGTGGACATCGCGCGCAGAACGGTTGCCAAATACCGGGATGCGCTGCGCATCCCCAGCTCCGTGCAGCGCAAGCGGGAGAAAGCACTGCCTGCCTAAAAGCAATGGCAGCCTAGAGGGTGCGGCCCGCGAGCCTGAACAACGATGGAGGCTACGCATGCAGATCACCGTATCCGGCAAACAGGTCGCCCTTTCCGACGCGCTGCGCGTGCGGGTGTCCGACCAGCTCGACACGATCGCGGGCAAGTATTTCGATCATGCGCTCGAGGCCAGCGTCACCTTCAGCCGGGCGCGCAGCTTCTTCACCTGCGACATCAACATGCATGCCGGACGCGGCCTGGTGTTGCGCGGCGAGGGCGAGGCGGCGGACGCCAACAGCGCCTTTGACGACGCGGCGGAACACATCGGCAAGCGCCTGCGCCGCTATCGCCGCCGGGTCAACGAGCACGCACGCGACCTTGCCAACCGCGAGCGCCCGCAGGCCGGCCGTGAATACGTGCTGCAACCGAACGAGGACGCCGCCGGCCTGAGCGAGCCAACATCGCAGCCCGTGTTCGCGACCATCGTGGCCGAGAGTGCGGCCACGATTGGCCACCTGACCGTCAGCGAGGCCGTGATGCAGCTCGACCTGTCCGACCAGCAGGTGATGATGTTCCACAACAGCGTCACCAGCGAACTCAACGTGGTGTACCGCCGCACCGATGGCCACATCGGCTGGATCGACCCGGCCAGCCAGCCGGCTGCCGCGGCATCGGCTTGAGCATGCCAGGAACCTTCGGCCTTGCGGGCGAGGGTTCGACCCCTTCCCTCACTCGTCAGCGTTCCAGTAACGCTCTATTGACTCTGTTTCCGCTCACAGTTCCGCCTTATTGCAGTCAATGAACACCGTTGTCGACAGCCTGGATCCCGCGGCCCTAGAGGCGTTCGTCGACGGTTTCGGCCGGCGTGCCTGGCGTGACCGGCTCGCCGACCTGATCGCCGCGGCTGCCGGCCCGACCCGGACCAGCCGCGCCACCATGCAGCGGCATGTCATCGAGCTGACGATCGAACGGTGGCGGCGCAGCGGCGGCGGGCGGGCGGCAAGCCCGGCAGAACAGCGCATCGGGCAGTTGGCTGCCGATGCCAGCCGGATGTTCGAGACGCTCACTCCCCTCGCCCGCGATCGGCTGCGGGCGATGCTGCGCACCGCCGTCGATGCCAGCAACACGTTGGTGCCCGTGTTCCATCTGCTGCGCACCGCGGCTATGCAGCGCCAACGCGGCTTCGAGGTGTCGTTCCCCGGCCTCGAGGATGACGCGACGTTCGACCTGCTGCTGGCGCGTGACGGGCAGGAAGCCGAGGTCGCCTGCGACGTGGTGTCGGCAGAGGATGGCCGCGGCGTGCACCGTGGCGCCTGGTCGCGTTTGTGCGACCGGGTGGACCCGGACCTGCAAGTCTGGCTGGCAAGCCATCCTGGCCGCTACTTGCTGAAGCTGACCTTGCCGCAAGGCCTGAAGGATTTGCCGGAAGGTGACGCCTTGGGTGCCCTGCACGCCCGGATTACCGGGATTTTATCGACGTCGCGCCGGGCCGATTACGACGAGGCGGCGGTGCTGCGGCTGGACCCGCTCATGCTGGCGGCGGCGCAGGCCAACGAACTCGGTCTGATGCCCCGGTTGCGGCACGAGTTCGGCCCCGAGGCGCACCTTGCCGTGACCAAGGCGGAACGAAGCCTGTTCGTGATGGCTGCGCGGGCCGGCCAGGAGAACGAGATCGCAACGGCGGTGCGACGGCGGATGACGGCGGTGGCGCCGACCCGGCTGACCGGCGCGCGGCCCGGCATCCTTGCCATGTTCATCGAGGACACCGACCGCACGGAGTGGCGTCTGTTACGGGAGCGGATGGACCTGGAGGGTGAGACCCGGCAGTTCCTCACCGACCCCAGCGCGCGTTCCGTGGTCGCGGTGACTTGTTCCTCTCGGGTGGAGATGTTCGGCTTGTCATGCCCGGACGCGGCTCCGGACGGAGAGCTGCGGTTCCGCAATCCCGCCCACCCCGCGGCCAAGACGGCGGCGCTGGCGCCAGCCGTATCGTCATCGATTTGACACAGGACCATGTCCCAACGCGGATGCCGCGTGTTCGCGTTGACGGCAGCAGGATCGAAGACGAACAGGAGCATGGATGACGGCCGACCCGGATTATGACCGCAAGCTGGATGAACTCGACCGCCTGCTGAACGATCCCGATGGTCCGATGGAACCATCAAGGGTATGGTCGTTGCTTGCCGAAATCTCCCGGCGCGATGGCATCATGGATTCATCGCCGGAACGCCAGCAGGTCGACGCCAAGCCCTTCGAGTAGGACTTCTGGTCATTGCGAGCGGTTTGGCGGTGCGGCAATCCAAGGCCACACGGCAAGTCCGCGTCGCGCGGCCCCTGGATTGCCGCGTCGCAAGCGCTGCTCGCAACGACGGCTGAGAGGTTGGCGCCTAACGCCGTTAAGATGCCTAATGCCAACGGCAACGTTGTCTGACTCTTCTCCCCTCCCCTTGCGGGAGGGGCTGGGGGGAGAGGTGCCGCGCGCAGGGTGGTTGGCGTGGCCACCCCTCCTCCCGCAAGGGGAGGAGGAACAGTGCGTCGGTCAACGTCAATTGCCGTTGGTATAAGTGCCTTTGCTGTCCGTCCTGTGGTCAGCGGCGCTGTGGCCAGCCTCGGTGGCCGCAACCCGGGAACACCCGAACGCAAACACCCGCATGGCACTGGTCCGGCCGCTACTGGTCAATTCGTCTTCGACGCGTTGCTCCCGGCAGCCTATCTCCTGCAACGCGGCCCGGATTTCTGGCTCCAGCCCGACAGCATGACGCTGATTACTCTGCGGGCGATCGAAGACTCAGCGACAAGGCGTGCAGCCCGTCGCGGAACTCCACCGCAACTGCCTCGTGCACCGCCCGCGACCGGCCCACCCGGCTCTGGCCGGAGA
>CAXSFF010000645.1:0-3187 GCA_964236035.1 uncultured Acetobacteraceae bacterium | reverse complement strand
GATCGCAGCGGCGCTGCTCGACGCCGGCCATCCCGTCACCGTCGCCAACCGCACGCGGGAGCGCGCCGACGCGCTCGCCGCCGACCTGCCCGGGCTGACGGTGGTGCCGTGGGCCGACCGCACGGCGCTGGCGGAGGTGCGGCTGCTGGTCAACACCACCAGCCTCGGCATGGATGGGCAGCCGCCGCTCGTCATGGACCTGGCGCAGGCGCACGACGCCCTGGTGGTGGCCGACATCGTCTACGCGCCGCTGCTGACGCCCTTGCTGCGGGACGCCAAGGCGCGCGGCCTGCTGGCGGTGGGGGGGCTGGGCATGCTGCTGCACCAGGCGCGCGCCGGGTTCGCCGCCTGGTTCGGCGTCACCCCCGTGATCGACGCGGCGCTGGAGCAGTTCGTCTCGGCTGACTCTTGAAGGTCATCGGCCTGACCGGCGGCATCGGCATGGGCAAGTCGACCGCCGCCGCCGCCTTCCGTCGCGCCCGCATCCCCGTGTTCGACGCCGACGCCGCCGTGCACCGGCTGCAATCCCCTGGCGGCGCCGCCTTGCCCGCCATCGCCGCGGCGTTCCCCGGCACCGTGACCGACCGCCGCCTGGACCGCGACGCCCTGCGCCGGGCCGTGCTCGGCGACGACCCGGCGATGCGGCGGCTGGAGGCGATCATGCACCCGATGGTGCGCCGCGCCGAACAGGCGTTCCTGGCCCGCGCCCGCCGCCGCCGCGCCGCCGCCGCCGTGCTGGACATCCCGCTGCTGTTCGAGACGGGCAGTGACCTGCGCCGGTTCGACCTGGTCGTCGTGGTGTCGGCCCCGCGCGCCGTGCAGGTCGCCCGCGTGCGAAGGCGGCGGCGCATGTCGCCGGCGCAGATCGAGGCCATCATCGCGCGCCAGATGCCGGACGCGGAGAAACGCCGCCGGGCCGGCCTGGTGGTGCGCACGGGGCTGTCCCGCAACGCCGCGCTGCGTCCCTTGCACCGGTTGATCGCCGCCCTTCGTGCAGGCAACATCGTTCGATGACCGATTCCATCCAGGCTGCTCCGGGCCAGCGCAGCGTGCTGTTCGACACGGAGACGACGGGGCTCGACCCGCTCACCGGCGACCGCGTGATCGAGATCGCGGCGCTGGAGCTGGAGCGCGACCTGCCGACCGGGCGGCACTTCCACGTCTTGCTCGACCCCGGCCGCGACATCCCGGAGGAGGCGACCCGGGTGCACGGCCTCACCCGCGCCGACCTGCAAGGCAAGCCGCGCTTCGCCGACATCGCCGACGAGCTGCTGGCGTTCCTCGGCGACGCTCCGCTGGTGGCGCACAACGCGCCGTTCGACTTCGGCTTCGTCGACGCCGAGTTGTCGCGCGTCGGCCGTCCGCGGCTGGGCAACGGCCGCATGGTCGACACGCTGGCGATGGCGAAGGAGCGCTTTCCCGGGCTGCCCAACAGCCTCGACGCGCTGTGCCGCCGCTTCGCCATCGACCTCAGCGAGCGCACCTCGCACAACGCGCTGCTGGACTGCCGCCTGTTAGCGGAGGTCTACATCGAGCTGACCGGCGGTCGCCAGCGGGGGCTGTCGCTGGCAACCGAGGAGGGCGTGCGCCTGCCGGTCATCGCCTACGCGGCGCCGGTCGGCCGCATCCCGCGTCCCGTGGTGCCGAGCGACGGCGAACTGGCCGTCCATGCCGCGTTCGTGCAGCGGTTGAAGGAACCGGTCTGGACTTCTTGAGCTTTCCCCCTCCCCTTGCGGGAGGGGTTAGGGGAGGGGTCACGCGATATCGTGTCGCGTGTGGCCACCTCTCCTCCCAGCCTCCTCCCGCAAGGGGAAGAGGAGAAGCATGGCGTCAGGTCGGGACGGCCGCGCCGTTCTGCTTACGGGCCTGCCATAGCGCCACGAAGTCGATCGGCTGCAGCAGCACCGGCGGGAAGCCGCCCTCGCGGGTCACGTCGGACAGGATGTTGCGGGCGTACGGGAACAGCAGACGCGGGCACTCGATCAACAACACGGGTTCGATCGTGTTCTCCGGAATGTTGTTCAGGGTAAAGATGCCGGCATAGGACAGTTCGGCGATGAACACGGGGCGCCCGGGCTGGCCTCCGACCTGGCCCTCGACTGCCGGGCCTTCGGTGGCCTCGGCGCGGACCACCAGCGTCACCTCGAACACGTTCTGCCCGTCCTGGATGCGGCGCGCCTGCACGTCGAGGTTGATCTGCACGTTGGGCTGGCTGCGCAGGGTGGAGAAGATCTCCGGCGCGCCCGGCACCTCGAAGGAGAGGTCCTTGACGAACTGGATGTTGACCACGAGCGGCGCGGCCGGGGCTTCGCCGGGAGTGGCTGGCATGGTCTGGGACATGGGGGTGGTCTCCTCGTAGGTGATCTCAGGCGCGCCAGACGATCTCCGCCGGGGCAGCCGTGGTGGGGTCGCAGCGCAGCCACTCGCCGTTGGCCACGCTGATGCCGGTCATCGCCATGATGAAGCCCCAGTGGCTGACCACCAGCGTGTCGCGCCAGCCCGGGTCGTTCGCCATCGCCTCGCGGAAGCGACCGGCGCGGGCGATGACGTGGGCCTCCGGCTCGCGCTCGCTGGGCCACCACACCTCGTCGATGGCGGAGAAGTCGTGTCCCGGCCACGCCTGCGCCAGGTCGCGGACCGGGGAGCCGATGTCGCAGCGGAAGGCGTAGCGCTCGCGCACCGCCGCCGTCACCAGCACCGGCAGGCCCAGGCGCTGCGCCACGGGGGCTGCCGTCTGCAACGCGCGGGTGTACGGGGAGGCGATGATCCGGGCTATCCCGGCATCGGCCAGGGTCGTGGCCGCCTGCTCGGCCTGCTCCTGGCCCAGGGGCGTGAGGCGCGGGTCCTCGATCCCCGGGTCCTGCTTGGTGCGGGTGTAGTGCAGGTTGAACTCGCTCTGGCCATGGCGCAGCAGGATCATCCCGCGCAGGTAGCCCGGCGGCGCTGCCGCGGCAACAGGCAAGCCGCGCTGCCGCGTTGTCTCGCCGCTCCCTCATCCCCATTTGCCACTTCCTAAGGAGTGTGTGGCATGGGTGCTGGTGGGTTTCCGATCGACCTTCTGCTGTTCGGCATGATTGCGGCGTTCCTGGTGCTGCGCCTGCGCGGCATCCTCGGCCGCCGCGACGGGCTGGAGCCGGCACCTGGCCCGGCCCGCGCCGCGGGCCGCCCCGCCGGCCCGGTGATCGAA
>CAXSFF010000644.1:0-3188 GCA_964236035.1 uncultured Acetobacteraceae bacterium | reverse complement strand
TTGCTCTCGGACCATTGATGATCGGACTTGTGCTGTTTCCTGTAACGAAGCCGATCTTTGAACGCTGGATTGGTGCAATGATCTCTTGCGTCATTGTTCAAGTCACAACTGTAATTTTACTAACTCTTACCCTACAGGTAGAAGGTCAGCTTGTGACAAGCCTTGCTACCTACTCCGGTAATAATCCCTTTGAACAAGATCGCATTCTAATAGCAGCAATGGGTTTCTTTGGCTTTGTTACGATTCTCGCTTTTCAAATTCCGGGCTATGGAACCGCTCTTGCCGGCGGTCTTCACTTCCATGCCGGCGCTGTTGGCCGTGCGGCCATGGGCATTGCGACTGGCGGCGCGTCCGCCGTGATGAGTGCCACTAGCAAGGTCGGGCCAGTAGCCCAGGCCGGCGCCAAAGCCGCTTACAGGGGCATCCGGCCGCAAACAGGCGGCTCTCTCTCCCGAGCCTCCAAACCCTCGGCTTAGGCCGAGGCTTTCTGCTCTCTCATAGCTAGGAGTCCGTCTGGATTCCGGCCAACTCAAGGAACGTTCCGTGATTCTCCGCCGCTTCGCCCTGGCCCTCCTGCTTCCCCTGGCGGTCGCCGCGTGCGACGGCCGCCCTCTCCCCGTCGCGACCGGTCCGGTGCGCCAGCTCAACGTCGGCCGTTGGACGCCCGGCCCGAACGATCTCACGACACCCCCTGCCGTCTCCAACACGTCCGCGTCGCCCGCGACCGCGAGGACCGGCGCATGAACGCCATCAGCAAGGCGGCCCCGGCCAGGTCTTTTGCGGCGCAGCCCGTCTCGAACGATCCCGAGCTGCTAGCCGCCTACTTCCGCCAGGTCAGCAGCTATCAGGCCAGCGACGCCAAGAAGGCGCGGCGCAGCGCCCGCACGGCGTGGAACGTGGCGATCGCTGCCGGCGTCCTGGCCGGCACCGCCTGCCTCGCGGTCGCGGGCCTCACGCCGCTCAAGTCTGTCGAGCTGGTCGTGCTGCGGGTGGACAGCCTCACCGGCATGGTCGATCGCGTCTACGACGTGCGCGGTGGCGAGCTGGCCGCGTCCGACGCCGAGAACCGGTATTTCCTCTGGCAATACATCCTGCACCGGCAGGGCTACCACTCCGATGAGGCGCAGCGCGATTTCGACATCGTCAGTCTCATGTCCACTCCCGACGTGCAGCAGCAATACGGCGAATGGTTCAAAGGCTCGAACCCGCAGAGCCCGCAAGTCCTGCTTGGTCGCGGCGGCAGCTCTACCGTCAACTGGAAATCCACGGCGTTCCTCGGCCCAAAGCAGGCCCAAATTCGGTTCACCCAGCAGGACCGCAAGGGCGATGCGCTCCTGCCGTTGCGCCACCTGGTGGCGACGGTGGACTTCGATCACTCGCACAATGCCGTCACCGGCAGCGAGATCAACGTCAACCCGCATGGCTTCGTCGTCACCTCGTTCCACGTCGATCCGGAGAACGCGCAATGAACCGCGCCCTCGTCCTGGCGCTGCTCGCGAGCTGCGCCGTTGCCAGTCCCGCGCTCGCGGTACAGGACCCGCACGCCGGCCGCTTCGACGCTCGCGTGCGGACCGTGATCTACAACCCGCTGAACGTCGTGCGCGTGACGGGCGGCACCCTCGCCAGCACGGAGATCGAGTTCGCGGCCGGTGAGGTCATCACGCAGGTCGCGATCGGCGACGCGGACGGTTGGCTGGTGCTGCCGGCCGGAAACCTCCTGTTCCTGAAACCAGTCGAGGCCCGCACGCCGACGAATGCGCAGGTTGTCACGCGGCGGCCTGACGGCACGTCGCGCTCCTACCAGCTCGAACTTGTCGCCCGCGCCGCGACGCAAACCCATGCCGCCGAGGGTGTGCAGCTCGTCGTCGCCTACTCCTATCCCGACGACGCCCGGCAGGCCGCCATGACGGCACGGCAGAGGGTCGCCGCGACCGCGGATGAACAGCTCGCGCAATCTCGCCTGGCCGTCGATCTGTTCTACGGCCCGCGCAACTGGCGCTACACCGCGCAGGGGGCGAGCGCAGTGCAGCCCTTGGAGGTCAGCGACAATGGCCGCCTGACGGCCTTCCGCTTCCCAGGCAACCAGACCCTTCCGACCATCTACACCGTCGCTCCGGACGGCCAGGAAACCATCGTGTCCTACACCATGCGCGACGATCTGGCCGTGGTGTCCACCACGGCCAGGGAGTTCCGCCTCCGCTACGGCGAGGGTGTGTTGCGGGTCTTCAACCTCGGCTTCGATCCGATCGGTCTGAACCCCGGCACCGGCACCACGACGCCCGAAGTGCAGCGCAGCGTGAAGGAGGCCCGGCAGTGAGCGGCCAGGCCTCCTCCCCGCCTCCGGCACCCTTGCCACCTGGCTTCATCAGCGGAGCTGACGGTCAGATTTATCAGGCCGTAGGCGGCTTCCAGGCAGCTCCTGCGGGCTCGCAGGGAGTAGCAGGCGAGCGCCACGTCTCCGACGTCGCCGGCAAGGGCCGCAGCTTCTCCCAGAAGCAGGCCGCGACTGCCCTGGGGCTCGCGGCAACCGCCGCCATCGGTTTCATCGTGTTGAAGTCGCACATCAAGCCGGCTGACCCGAATGAGGCGGCGAAAGCCGAAAAATTGGCGGCTCATGGCTCCCATCGCTACGAGCCGCCGCCGCCGCCGCCGCGCGCAACTCCGGCGACATTCGACGTGCCCGGCATGGTGACAACGCCGCCTCCGGCGCCGACGCAGGCCGGCAACGTGCCGTCGTTCATGCCCGTGGTCGGGGAAAGCAAGCCGCCGCCTGATCCAATGCTCAAGGCCCGGCACGCCGGCCTGTCGGTCTACTCGGCTGGCGGCGAGGGAACAGGAGCGCAGGCAGGCGGTCAGGTGGGAGGAAGGGACGCGGCGACACTCGGTGCCACGCCACCGAACGAGCTGGCGGCCAGGTTGCAGGCCACGCCGATCAGCAGCGTCACCGCCAACGTGCTGCGCCACCAGCCTTACTTGCTGACGCAAGGAACCACCGTGGGCTGTGTCCTGCAAACCGCCATGGACTCCACCCTTCCTGGCTTCGTCACCTGTGTCATCCCGCAGGACGTGATCGGCAAAACCGGCATCACGCTGCTCGATCGCGGGACAAAGGTGGTGGGCGAGTTCCACGGCGGGATGCAACAGGGGCAAAGCCGCCTGTTTGTCCTGTGGACGCGCGCGGAGACACC
>CAXSFF010000643.1:0-3196 GCA_964236035.1 uncultured Acetobacteraceae bacterium | reverse complement strand
GATCAGCTTTGCCAGGGTGCTCTTGCCGTTGCCGTTGGCGCCGAGCAGCGCGACCCGGTCCTCCATGTCCAGCCGCAGGTTCACGTCATGCAAAACCACCCGCCCGTCATACCCGGCGTCGACGTGGTCCAGCGCCAGGATCGGCGGGGCGATGTGCTTGGGTTCCGGGAAGCTGAACCGCGTCACCGCGTCCTCCAGCACGCTTTCCAGCACGGGCAGCTTCTCCAGCGCCTTCAGGCGGGACTGCGCCTGCCGCGCCTTGGTCGCCTTGGCGCGGAAGCGGTCGACGAAGGCCTGCATGTGGGCGCGCTGGGCTGCGACCCGCTCGGCGGCCTTGGCTTGCTGCATCGCCTGCTCGGTGCGGATGCGGACGAACTCGGTGTAGCCGCCGGGCGTGAGGTTGAGCCGGCGCCCGTCGAGATGGGCGATCGACTGCACCGCGCGGTCGAGCAGGCCGCGGTCGTGGCTGACGATCAGCGCGGCGCCGGGGAAGCGGGCGAGCCAACCCTCCAGCCACAGCGTCGCCTCCAGGTCGAGGTGGTTGGTCGGCTCGTCCAGCAGCAGCAGGTCGGGGGCCGCGAACAGCGCCGTGGCGAGGGCGACCCGCATGCGCCAGCCGCCGCTGAAGCTGTCGACAGGGCGGGCCTGCGCCGCCGTGTCGAAGCCTAGCCCCGCCAGGATGCTGGCGGCCCGCGCCGGCGCGGCGTCGGCGCCGATCGCGCGCAGCCGCTCGTGCACCTCGGCCAATCGGGCGGGTTCGGCGCCCTCGGTTTCCCGCAGCAGCGAGAGCCGCTCCTGGTCGCCGTCCAGCACCGTGGCCAGCAAGCTGGCCGGCCCCGAGGGCGCCGTCTGCCGCACCTGCGCCAGCCGTGCGCCGGCGGCCAGGTGGATGGAGCCGCCATCCAGCCCCAGCTCGCCGGATATCGCCTTCAGCAGGGTGGATTTGCCGGCGCCGTTGCGCCCGACCAGGCCGATGCGGCGGCCAGCATCGACGCGTAGGTCGGCGTGATCCAGCAACAGCCGGCCAGCCATGCGCAGGGAGACATCTTCGATCGACAACAGGCTCATGCGGCCGATGGTGCTCCGCTACGGCCCTGAAGAGAAGCCGCCTGCGATCAGCGCGGCGGGCCCTTCAGCACGCGCAGCGCAGCGTCGGTGGCGGCGCCGAACGCGAGATGGCTGACCAGGCCGCGGCCATGCGCCTGCCACGGGTAGTCCATCGCCGGCGCGGACACGCCCAGGCCAGGGCCGGCGACCTCGTCCTGCACCACGAAGGTGGTGAAGCCGAACAGGATGCCGCGGACCGCGCCGAAGAACCCGACCCGGTCGCGCAGCATGCCGTACAGGGCGGCCGGGATTATGCCGATGGCGTAATGCACCAGCAGGCCGGCCGAGTTGTCGTGCTTGTTGGCCAGCTCCACGCCGGCGGCGCGGGTGACGCGATCGGCGATGGCATGCGCCGGGTCGAGGCCGCCGGGCCGCGCCGCCGCCTCGGCCACGCGGGTCTTGGCGTCGGAGCGCTGGTAAAGGTAATGGCCGACGTGGTCCATGGCGTAGACCCCGATCGCCCCGGCCATGGCGCCCATCACCAAGCCGCTCAGCAATCCATCGCCTGCCCGGTCTGCCATGCTCGCCACCTTCGTCGTTACGGCGGCTGAACGCGGGGGCGTCGCCGCGGGTTCCCGTCACCCTTGCCGCGCTTCCGCCGCTCCAGTAAAGCCGCGCCATCCCGACCCGGCAGGAACCGAACCATGGCCCTCGAACGCACCTTTTCGATCATCAAGCCGGACGCCACCCGCCGCAACCTCACCGGCAAGGTGCTGGCCGTGCTGGAGGACGCCGGGTTGCGCGTGGTGGCGTCCAAGCGCATCCGCATGACGCAGGCGCAGGCGGAGGCGTTCTACGGCGTGCACCGCGAGCGTGGCTTCTTCGCCGGGCTGGTGACGTTCATGACCTCTGGCCCCGTGGTGGTGCAGGTGCTGGAGGGCGAGGACGCCATCGCCGCCAACCGCCGGGTGATGGGCGCCACCGACCCGAAGAAAGCCGAGTCTGGCACCATCCGCGCGCTGTACGCCGAGGATATCGAGGCCAATTCCGTGCACGGCTCCGACAGCGCCGAGAACGCCGCCACCGAGATCGCGTTCTTCTTCGCCGGCACCGAGATCGTCGGCTGAGATGATTCGGGCCTGGCGTTGGCTGGCGGCGGGGGCGCTCGCGGGCCTGTCCGCCTGCGCCTCGTCGACGCCATCATCGTTGCCAGCCGCCGCCGCGCCGCCGCCGCCGACGGCGATCGACGGGCGCTACCGCGGCATCGCGCGGCTGATCCGGGCGACCGTGCGCGGCTGCCCGCGCAGCGGCTCGCGGGTGGTCACGATCGAGGGCAACACGCTGTCGCTGACCTATCGCGGGCCTACGGTGTCGTATGCCCTGACGGCGGTCGTGAGCAACGACGGCGCCATCCACGGCAGCGACGGCCGCGGCACCATCGAGGGGCGGATCTCCGGCCAGCACCTGGACCTGACGGTTTCGAGCGAATACTGCGAAGTCCGCTACGCCCTGGAGCGCGTCTGATGCCCTCATTGGTCGCCAGCATCGGCCAGGCCCTGCGCCCAGTCCGGCCCGGCTTGCGGGCGGTTGCCTCGACGGGGCTTTCGTCCGCGCCGCTGGGATTGACGTCGCCCGCATTCGCGGACGGGCAGCCGATGCCGCGCCGCTTCACCGCCGACGGCGAGGGCCTTTCGCCGCCGCTCGCGTGGTTGGGCCTGCCCGCCGCCACCCGCTCGCTGGCGGTGCTGGTGGAGGACGCCGATGCGCCCTTCCCCCGCCCGCTGGTGCATCTCGTGCTGCATGGCCTGGCGCCGGATATCGAAGGCCTGGAGGAAGGCGCCGTGCCGTTGCGCCGGCGCGTGCCCGATCCGCGGTTCGAGGTTGGCTACAACTCGTTCTATCGCTGCGGCTGGCTGCCGCCGAGCCCGGTGCCGGGCCATGGCCCGCATCGTTACGTGTTCCAACTGTTCGCCTTGCGGGCTGCCCCCGGGTTCTCTCGCATTCCCGGTCGCCCGGCGCTGCTGCGGGCAATCGCGCCGCTGCTGCTGGCGCAAGGCCAAATCATCGGCACCTACGAGCGCGGTTAGTCGCTATCCTGCTCCTCCTCCCCTTGCGGGAGGAGGCCGGGAGGAGGGGTGGCCACATCAAC
>CAXSFF010000642.1:0-3198 GCA_964236035.1 uncultured Acetobacteraceae bacterium | reverse complement strand
TCGATCAAGGTTTGACCATCCCATCCAGAATCACAGGTGGATGCCGGGCCTGCCGGACGGCACGGCGTTTGCTCAGCCGAATGTGACGTTCCATGGCGGAGACCGCTCATGACCTTGATGAATGTGCCGCTCATCGACATCTCGCCGTTCCTGGCCGGGTCGCCAGAGGGCAAGCGGCGCGTCGCGGACCAGGTCGGCCAGGCCTGCCGCGACATCGGCTTCCTGGTGATCTCCGGCCACGGCGTCTCCGAGGAGCTGATCGAGGCCACCCGCGCCGTCGCTGCCGAGTTCTTCGCGCTGCCGAAATCGGAGAAGGTGCGCAGCAACCGCCCGGCCGACGACCAGGTGCGTGGCTACAGCGCCGTCGGCAACGAGGCGCTGGCCGCCAGCCTCGGCGCCGAGACGCCGCCCGACCTGAAGGAGTCGCTCAGCATCGGCCCGACCGACGTGCCGACGGATGACCCGTACTACACCAACCCGACCGCCGGGCCGCATTTCGCCCCCAACGTGTGGCCGGCGCAGCCCGCGGCATTGCGCCAGGTCTGGACCCGGCACTTTGCCGCCATGGAGACGCTGGCGACCCAGATGATGCGCATCTTCGCGTTGGCGCTCGACCTGCCGGAAAACTTCTTCGACGACAAGGTCGACCGCCACATCAGCATGTTCCGCGTGCTGAACTATCCGAGCCAGCATGACGTGCCGCTCGAAGGCCAGTTGCGCGCCGGGGCGCATTCCGATTACGGCAGCATGACCATCCTGCGCCAGGAGAACCGGCCCGGCGGCTTGCAGGCGCGCAACCTGGCCGGCGAGTGGGTCGACGTGCCGGCGGTGCCGGAGACGTTCGTGGTCAACATCGGCGACCTGATGGCGCAATGGACCAACGACCTCTGGGTCTCCACCGTGCACCGCGTGGTCAACCCGCCGCGCGACCTGGCGGCGGACAGCGCGCGGATGTCGCTGGTGTTCTTCCACCAGCCGAACTACGACGCGATGGTGTCGTGCCTCGACGGCTGCGCCACACCCGACCAGCCGGCGAAATACCAGCCGGTCAGCTCCGGCGCCCATCTGCTCGGCAAGTTCGTCAAGCAGACAACGGCGGCCTCGGCGCAAGCGTCTTGAAGATCGGCCTGTTCATCCCGATCGGCAACAACGGCTGGCTGCTGTCGGCCAACGCGCCGCAATACCTGCCGAGCTTCGACCTCAACCGCGAGATCGTGCAGAAGGCGGAAGCCTGCGGCATCGATTTCGCGCTGTCGATGATCAAGCTGCGCGGCTTCGGCGGCAAGACCGAGTTCTGGGACCACAACCTCGAATCGTTCACGCTGATGGCCGGGCTTGCCGCTGTGACCAGCCGCATCCAGCTGTTCGCCACGGTGGCGACCTTGGTGATCCCGCCGGCGATCGCGGCGCGCATGGCGGTGACGATCGACTCGATCTCGCACGGCCGGTTCGGGCTGAACGTGATCACGGGGTGGCAGAAGCCGGAATACTCGCAGATGGGCCTGTGGCCAGGCGACGAGTACTTCTCCCGCCGCTATGAATACCTGGCCGACTACGTGCAGATCATGCGCGACCTGTGGGAGACGGGGCGCAGCGACCGCAAAGGCGACTTCTTCCAGATGGACGACTGCCGGCTTAGTCCATTGCCGCAGTCGCCGATGAAGCTGATCTGCGCCGGGTCGAGCGATGCCGGCATGGCGTTTTCGGCCGCGCATGTCGACTACAACTTCTGCTTCGGCAAGGGCGTCAACACGCCGACCGCGTTCGCCTCCGCCGCGGAGCGCCTGTTGGCGGCGACGGCGAAGACCCGGCGGCACGTCACCACCTACGTGCTGTTCATGGTGATCGCCGACGAGACCGACGAGGCGGCGTTCGCCAAGTGGGAGCACTACAAGGCGGGCACCGATGCCGAAGCGGTGTCCTGGCTGACCACGCAGAGCGCCGCCGACACCCGCTCCGGCGCCGACACCAACGTGCGGCAGATGGCCAATCCGACCTCGGCGGTGAACATCAACATGGGCACCTTCGTCGGCTCCTATACGACGGTGGCGCGGCTGCTGGATGAGGTGGCGGCGGTGCCGGGGACGGAGGGCGTGATGCTGGTGTTCGACGACTTCATCGTCGGCATCGGGCGGTTCGCCGAGCGCATCCAGCCGCTGATGCGCACCCGGCAGCACATCCTGGAGGCCGCATGAACGCCGACCGCACCACGCCGGGCTTGCCGCAACATATTGCCGCGCCAGACGTGACCCTGCCGGCACGGCCGGAACCACTCGGCTTCGTGCCGCGCGAGAGCGCGCTGGTGGTGGTCGACATGCAGAACGCCTATGCGTCGAAGGGCGGCTACCTCGACCTGGCCGGGTTCGACGTATCCGGCGCCGCGGCGGCCATCGCGCAGATCAACATGGCGATCACCGCCGCGCGCCGGGCGGGGATGCAGGTCGTGTTCTTCCAGAACGGCTGGGACAAGGACTACCGCGAGGCCGGCGGCCCCGGGTCGCCGAACTTCCACAAGTCCAACGCGCTGAAGACGATGCGGCGGCAGCCGGAGCTGGCCGGAACCTTGCTCGCCCGCGGCGGCTGGGATTACGATCTGGTCGATGCGCTGAAGCCCGAACCCGCCGACATCGTCATCCACAAGACGCGGTACAGCGCGTTCTACAACACCAACCTCGACAGCATGCTGCGCGCGCGCGGCATCCGCACGCTGGTGTTCACGGGCATCGCCACCAACGTCTGCGTGGAATCGACGCTGCGGGACGGGTTCTTCCTGGAGTATTTCGGGGTGGTGCTGGCCGACGCGACGCATCACGCCGGACCCGACTTCATCCAGCAGGCGTCGCTCTATAACATCGAGACGTTCTTTGGCTGGGTCAGCACCGTCGCCGATTTCTGCGGCGCCGTCGGCCAACACGAGGGAGACGCCGCATGAGCAAGACCGCCATCGTGCCACCCGGCTCCGGCAAGCCGCTGGCGCCGTACTCGCCGGGCGTGCTGGCCGACAACGTCATCTACGTGTCCGGCACGCTGCCGTTCGACAAGGACAACAACGTCGTCCACGTCGGCGACGCCGCCGCGCAGACCCGGCACGTGCTGGAGCTGATCAAGTCGGTGATCGTGGCCGGCGGCGGCACCATGGACGACGTGTGCTTCAACAGCATCTTCCTGCGCGACTGGTCCGACTACGCCGCGCTGAAC
>CAXSFF010000641.1:0-3201 GCA_964236035.1 uncultured Acetobacteraceae bacterium | reverse complement strand
ACCGCTAAGCACAAAGTGCCCAGGTAGTGCTAGTTGCTTCTATGCCGTGATGCGGTTTGCCCAGATGGCAGACTACCTTTCATCGGCTCTTTGTTCCGGCTTGGCGCCAGCACCTTCCGACCGCAACTCGAACGGTAGCCGCGCAAACCCGTAAAGACCGCGGTTCGCGTGCACCTCGGGCGCTGGCTTCCAGCGTCCCGCAATGCTCCACCAGGGCTTCCAGCATCACCTCCATCTCCAGCTGTGCGAGGTGCATGCCGGCGCACATGTGCGCGCCCTGGCCCCATGACAGGTGCGAGCGGGCGTTGCGCGTGATGTCGAAGCGGTCGGGATCGGCAAACTGCCGCTCGTCCCGGTTGGCAGCGGCATAGATCACCATGACGCGGGCGCCAGCCGGGATCGTGTGCCCGCCTACCGGCCCGCCTACCAGGTAGTCCGCCCGGGCCACACGGGAGAACCAGCGTATCACCGAGCTGTGCCGCACCCCTTCCAGCACGGCGCCGGGGATCAGCGCGGGGTTCTCCTTCAGCTTGCGCCACTGGTTGGGGTTGCGCGCCAGGTTATGCAGCAGGTGGCCCTTGGCGAGGATGGTCGTGTCCAGGCTTGGCAGCATGTAGGCGGACAATGCGCCGCGCTCTTCGGCCTCGGTCAGCCGTCCCGCCTCGATGGCGTCGAACAGGGTGCTGGCCCAACTGCCGTCGCGCACCTTGTCCCGGTCCAGGCTGAGCTGGTAGGCGCGCGCCTGCTTCAGCAGCCCAAAATCGTTCTCGAACCCCGGGCGGACCGGGCCGATGGCGTTGAACGTCGCCGCAGCCCAATCGAGCATGGCCGCGCGGCCCTCCTCCGGCAGCCCAACCAGCTCGCTGATCACCTGGGTCGGCAGCAGTTGCGCGATTTTCTCGATCGCCTCGAACGGGCCCACATCGACCAGCTCGCGGATGCGCGCGCTGACCATCGCCTTCATCCCATTGCGGTGCTGCTTCAGGTTGCCCGGCCGCAGCGGGCGCATCACTTCCGCCTTTAACCGGTCGTGCAGCGCGCCATCGGACTGGATGATGTTGGGCATGCCCGGCGTGTTGACGATGGGGTTGAACCTGACGCCGTCCCCGCTCGCCAGCACGTCCGGCGCACGCAGCGCGTCGCGCACTTCCGCAAAGCGCGCCAGCACATAGATGTCGGGATCGGCCAGCCGCGCGACAGGGCCGAGGTCCCGCAGCGCCCGGTAGTGGCCAAACGGCGCGCGGAGCGCCTCGGGCGCGAACAGGTCGTGCGCGTAGGTCGGGATTTCGCTCATGTCAGCGTGCCTCGGCCACAGCCGTCTTCGCGGCGCCGTGCAGCGCGAGGATGGCCAGCGCCCCCAGCACTGGAGCGAAAGCGAACAACAGGAACAGTTGCGCGCCGGTCCACCCCGCCGCCACGGTGGCCGCCGCCAGCAAAGGCGCCAGGACCTGCCCGAACCGGCCCATGCCCATCGCCCAGCCGATGCCGGTCGAGCGCATGGGGGTCGGGTAGGTCAACGCCGCGAGCGCGAGCGAGCCGGACGCGCCCGCCCCCACGAGCAACCCAACCAGGAACAGCACGGCTGCCATGGCCGGCACCGACGCAGCGGCGTATCCCATCGCGCCTACGGCGACGGCGCCCAACAGGAAGCCCGGAACCAGCACCGCGCGCGCGCCGAACGCCTCGATCAACCGTCCTGCGCTGGCCATCCCGATGAGCGATCCAAGGCCGGACACGCCCAGCACGAAAGAAGCTTGCGACAGCGGAATGCCGTGGTCCCGCATCAGCACGGGTGTCCACAGCACGGTGATGCCAAGGATGCCGAAGCCCATGAAGAAGGGCACCCACAGCAGCAGCGTCCGGGCCGCGCGGCCACCTGTGAGCAGCTGTGCCAGCGGCGCCCCGGCAACCCGTTCCTCATCGTTGACGTAGCGCGCGCTTGCCGGCGTGCCAGGGCGGAGGCGGGCGACGATCGCGGCCACCCGCGCCGGGTCGGAGGCGGCAGCGATCATGAAGCGGATGGACTCCGGCAGCCAGATCGTGAGTGCCAGCGCCAGGATGATCGGCAGCCCGCCTCCGATCAGGAACAGCGCCTGCCAGCCGAACTCCACCAGGATCGCGGCGTTCAGAAACGACCCTAACGAGACGCCCAAGGGGAACGCCGACCAGATCAGGCTCGCGACCATCGCCCGGCGGCGTTGGGGAGCATACTCGGACGACAGCGCGATGTAGCACGGCACGGCCCCGCCCAGGCCGATTCCCGCAAGGAACCGCGTCGCCAGAAGCAAGGCGTATGACCCGCTGTAGGCGGTGGCGATGGTGAACACGCCGAAAACGACTGCGGCCGCCACCAGCACGCGCTTGCGCCCGAACCAGTCGCCAAGTGGCCCGAACGTCAATGCGCCCAGCATGGCGCCCAGCACCCCGGCGGAGAAGATCGGACCCAGCGCTGCGCGTTGCAGGCTCATTGCGTCGGCAATGATCGGCGCCGCGACCGCGATGGACTGGCTATCCAGCCCGTCCAGGAACGCCACCAGCGCGCACAGCACGATGGCCCGAACCTGGAACGCGGTCATCGGCCCATCGTCGATCAGCCGTCGGACGTTCACGGCGGTGGCGTCCTGGCTGATCATGACGCCAGCCTGCCTGGAACCTGCTGGGCCGATGCCGCCGCCGCACCGCGGATGCGGTCAACCAGCCCGGCGGCGTCCGCCACCGCTTGACCGCGCCAGGCCACATGGTGGTCCGGGCGGATCAGGGCCAGCGGCGCGCCATACAGGCCCTCCAACCCGGCGGCGCGGACATCCAGCAGGTCCAGCGGCATCCCGACGGCGGCCGCGGCGGCGCGGATCGCCTCGGCCGCCAGATCAGCGCCGTCCGCCAGGAGCAGCAGCGTGTAGCCAAAACCAAAACGGTCGTATAGCGACGTCCTGTCATCCAGCCAGGCATGGGGCGCGAGGCAGCCAGGGTGGCCGGAAGGCTGGTAGTTGGCGTAGTGCTCGTCCGGCGGCGCGCTGCCGTCGTCCACCACCAAGGGCGACGCTTCGTAGCGGGAGCCGAGCACGACGCCGAGCGTCGAGAACTCCCGCGTCTTGGCCGCCATGATCTCCGTCCCGACGGCCTGGCGGGCGGCCTCGCCCTCGGGCGTCGCGTCCTCCAGGCTGTCCTTGATCAGGTCGGCGCTCAGCACCCGGTAGTTCT
>CAXSFF010000640.1:0-3208 GCA_964236035.1 uncultured Acetobacteraceae bacterium | reverse complement strand
CGCCGCCATCACCCACAGCAGCGCGCCCGGCGGGCTGGCGCGGTGCAGCGCGACCCAGGTGCCGAAGATAGCGCCCCAGATCATCTGGCCCTCCAGCCCGAGGTTCCAGAAGTTCACCCGGAACGCCAGCGCCGCGCCGACGCCCATCAGCATCAGCAGCGCCGACTGCGCCAGGATCGCACGCAGGCTGTCGGGATTGGACAGGGTGTTGACGACGAACTCGTCGGCCAGGTTCGCGCCGGGCACGCCGGCCACGACCAATACCAGGGCGGAGAGCACGACGCCCGCCAGCACCGCGAGCGCCAGCACGCCGGCGCGCAGCCAGGCCGACGGGTTCTCCCGCATCGCCAGCACGTAGCGGGGCCGCTGCCAGCGCGGCGGCGCCGTGAGGACGGGCGCGCCGTCAGGCATGGCCGACCATCGCCTGGCCGATCGCCTGCCGGTCGGCGGGGGCGTCGAGCAGCGCCACCAGCCGGCCGCGGTTGAGCACGCCGACGCGGTCGGACAGCGCCAGCACCTCCTCCAGGTCGTCGCTGACCAACAGCACGGCGGCGCCGGCTTCCCGCGCGGCCAGCAACCGGCGCTGCACGTCGGCGGCGGCGCGCATGTCGAGACCGCGGCACGGGCTATGCGCCAGCACCACCTGCGGCTGGCCGGCGAACTCCCGTGCCAGCACCAGCTTCTGCGCGTTGCCGCCGGACAGCAGCGCCGCCTTCTGCCCCAGGCCGCGCACGCCCTGCACGGCGAATTCCTTGACCGCCGCCGTGGCGTCGTCCCGCATGCGCCGGCGCTGAAGCCTGAATTTGCCGCCGTAACGGCCGCCGTGCAGCCCGCCCACGGCGTAGTTCTCGGCGATCGACAACGACCCGGCGAGCGCCCACGCCGCGCGGTCCGCCGGGATCACGGCGATGCCCAGGCCGCGGCGCTGGTCCGGCGCACGGGATGCGATGTCGCCGGCGCCGTCCAGCATGATCGACCCGGCGAGCGGCGCGCGCAGCCCCGTCAACGCCGCCATCAGCTCGCCCTGTCCGTTGCCGCCGATCCCTGCCAGGCCGACGATCTCGCCGGCCCGCACCTCAAGGTCGAAGCCGGAGATGGCGAGGTGGCCGTCGGGGCGGGTGCACCGCAGGCCGCGCAGCGCCAGCCGCACGACGCCGGGTTCACGGCGCGGGCGCAGCACCGGCGGCGGCGATGCGCCGACCACCAGCTCCGTCAGCTCCAGCGCCGTCATGCCGTGCGGGTCGCGGGTGGCGACGGTGCGGCCGCCGCGCATCACCGTCACCTGGTCGGCGAACGCCGTGACCTCGCGCAGCTTATGCGTCACCAGGACCACGGCGGCGCCGGACGCGGCGAACCGGCGCATGGTCTCCAGCAGCCGCTCGCCCTCGCCGTCGGTCAGCACGGCGGTGGGTTCGTCGAGGATCAGGATGCTGGCGCCGCCGATCAGCGCCTTCAGTATCTCCACCCGCTGCTGCTCGGCGACGGAGAGGCTGTCCACGGTGCGGCGCGGGTCGATCGGCAGGCCGAGTGCCTCGGCACGCTCGGCGATCTCTGCCTCGATCCGCTTCAGCCCGGAGCGGAAGCCGCCACGCGGCACGGCCAGCAGCACGTTCTCCGCCACCGTCAGCGGGCGGGCCAGCTTGTAGTGTTGGTGCACCATGCCGATCCCGGCCGCCGCCGCCTCGCGCGGGCCGGAGAACCGCCGTTCGATGCCGTCCAGCATGACCGCGCCCGCTTCCGGCAGATACAGCCCGGCGGCGATGTTCATCAGCGACGACTTGCCAGCTCCGTTCTCGCCAAGCAGCGCGTGGACCTCGCCACGCGCTGCGGAGAACTCCGCATCATCCAGGACCGTGAACCCGTCGAAGCCCTTGCGGATCGCGCGTAGCTGGAGGGCTGGCGGATGCAAGGCTATTTCTGAGCGATCACGCCTTTGACGAACCAGTCCATCTTCCACAGGTCGGCGTCGCTCAGCACCCCGCCCGCGGGCACCCGCATGGTGCCGTCGCGGTCGCTGAGCGGGCCGGCATAGATTTGCTTGCCGCCGATGATCGCGGTGCGCTCGGCCATGATCATGTCGACGTCGGCCTTGGGCACCGCGGAGCCGCAACAGGCGATGTCGGTGCCGCCGTCCTTGATGCCGGGAAACGCGCCGTATGGCAGCGTGACCCAATGGCCGGCCTCGATCTTCTTCACCTCGGGGATCAGGTACTTGTCCCAGGTCCACACCGAGGAGCACACGGTGGCCTTCGGCGCGAACTGGCGGAAGTCGCGATGGTGCCCGGTGCCGAACAGGCCGCGCTCCTGCGCCACGATCTGCGGCGTCGGCGTATCGACGTGCTGGCCGATGACGTCGATGCCCTGGTCGGCCAGCGCCGTCGCCGCCGCGCGCTCCTTCACGGGGTTGTCCCACTCGCCAGTGAAGATCACGGTGGTGGTGGCGTTCGGGTTGATCTTCTGCGCGCCCAGCTCGTAGGCGTTGATGGTCCAGTTCACCACGCCGAACGGGTGCGCCGCGACAAAGCCGAGCTTGCCGGTCTTGGACACGGACGCCGCCGCCATCCCGCACAGGTACTGGGTTTCGTAGGTGCGGCCATAGAAGGATTGCAGGTTGGGGCCGTTGACGGTGCCGGAGCCGTCGAGGAACGCCACCTTCGGGTACTTCTCGGCAAGCTGCTTGAAGGTGTCGGAGTAGCCGAACGCCGTGCCGATGACGATGTCGTAGCCGCGGGCGATGAACTGGTCGGCCGCCGGGCGGATCTTGACGGCGTCCTCGGGGATGTTCTCGACGAATGGGATGTTCTTCTCGCCCAGCGCCGGCTCCATCTTGACGCGCGCCTCCTCGAACGCCTGCGTCCAGCCGCCGTCGTTCTTGGCGTTGAAGTAGATGAACGCGATCTTCGGCGGCGCGGACAAGGTGAAGTCCGCGGCGGTGGCGGACGTGACCGTTGCCGCCGTCATCAGCAACGTTGCGATAAGCCTGCTTTTCATGTCTGACCCTCGGAAGGAAGCATGTGGTTGATGCGGAACACGTTCTGCTCGGGGTCCAGCAGGACCGCCTGGTACCAGTCGTAATAGGTGCGATACGGCGGCTTCACCAGCACGGCGCCGCGTTCGACCGCGACGGGGACCAGGCGGTCGACCTCCGCCACGCTGTCGACATCGATGTTGAGCAGGAACTTCGCCCCGGCCGTGTCCGCGTGATCAG
>CAXSFF010000639.1:0-3210 GCA_964236035.1 uncultured Acetobacteraceae bacterium | reverse complement strand
TGGCCATCATGCGCCCGTGCGGGGTCGTGAGGTCGAACGCCATGCCGTTCAGCGCGACCAGCGACACGCGCCGGGCTTCCAACTCTTTGAGCGTAGCCAGCAGGTCGGTCGTGCTGCGGCCCCAGCGCGACAGCTCCGTCACCAGCACCGCGTCGATGTGCCGTGCCTGCGCCAGTGCCATCACCTTGCGTCGTTCGGCCCGGTCGAGCTTCACGCCGGACGCGGTTTCCTTGTAGGTGCCGACCACCTCGTATCCGGCGCGCTCGGCGAACCCCGCGAGATCCCGCTCTTGCCGGGCGCAGGACTGGTCGGCGGTCGAAACCCGGCAGTAGAGCGCGACGCGCTGTCCCAATTGAACTCACTCCGTCGGGCGGCCTGCAAGCCCTTGTTCCTGCTCGGGCACGGACCGTAGCAATCAGCCTATACCTCAATTGGGACATCCGCCATGCCAAGACGCCACGCGCTCACCGAAGCGCAGCTCGAAACCCTGCTCGCCTTTCCCGCGGCCGAACCCGACCTAATCCGTCACTGGACCCTGAATGCAGCCGACTTGGCCGTGATCGAACGCCGCCGTGGCGGGCACAACCAACTCGGCTATGCCCTTCAGCTTTGTGCCTTCCGCTATCCCGGCCGGCTGCTTCGGCCAGGCGAAGTCATTGCAGAGCCAAGTCTACGCTTCGTCGCCGACCAACTTCGCATCGGCCCGGATGCGCTTGCCGCTTACGCAGCTCGGCCGCAGACCCGGCGCGAGCAGCTTGACGGACTGCGTGAGGCATTCGGCTTTCGTATGTTCGCTCCAGGGCACGGCCGCGACATGCTGGCTTGGCTGCTGCCGGTCGCATTGGCCACCACGAACGCCATGACCGTCGCCGCAGCCCTGATGGACGAATTGCGCCGGCGTCGGATTATCGCCCCTGGCCCAAGCGTCGTCGAGCGCCTGGTTGCCGCCGCCTTGGTCGTGGCAGAGCGTCACGTGGCGGGACAGCTCACCGCCACCTTGTCCCTTGCCCAGGCCAAGGCTCTGGATGAACTGCTCGACCCGCGGAAAGAAACATCCATGAGCACGCTGGCCTGGGCGCGGCAGCCACCCGGCGCGCCTGGTCACAAAGCTCTCGACCGCATCGTCGAGCAGCTGACCGTGCTGCGCGCCATCGGCCTCGATCCGGCGTACGCCGAGGGCGTGCATCCTGAGCGGCTGCGCAAGCTCGCCCGAGAAGGCGAACGCTTCACCGCCCAGCACCTGCGTGCGCTGTCACTGCTCCGCCGCAGGGCAACCCTGGTCGCAACCGTGCTGGACACGACGGCGCGCCTGACCGACGACGGCCTCGGCCTGTTCGACCGCGCCATGGGCCGCATGTTCCGCCGCGCCGAGGCACGCGAGGAGGATGCCGTGCTGCGCGATGCCCGCGCCGTCAACGACAAGGTGCGCATGTTCGCCAAGCTCGGCGCCGCGTTGATCACAGCTAAGGAGGAAAATGCCGACCTGGACGGTGCCGTGGCGTTGTCCGTGGGCTGGGAGAGGCTGGCGGCAAGCGTCGCCGAAGCCGAACGCCTGGCACGGCCGGACAGGGTGGACCTGCTGGCTTTGGCCACACGCGCCTGGCCGGTGCTGCACCGGCTCGGCCCCGTGTTCCTCGATGCCTTCCAGTTCCGTGCGGTGCCGACGGCCGCGGCGACGCTGCGCGCCGTTGAGCTGCTGCATGAAACATACGGCAGCAGCCGAAAGTGGCCGAAAAGCCCGCCCATCAGCTTTCTCCGCCCAGCCTGGCGCGACGCCGTGCGGGATAGCGGCGGCGAGAGCAGCACGGAACACCGCCGCGCCTGGGAGGCGGCCACCCTGCTCGCGCTGCGCGACCGGGTGCGCTCCGGCGACATCTGGGTCCAGGGCAGCCGGCAGTGGCGCGCCATCGAGGACCAACTCATCACGCCGGCGCTGTTCGCGGCCATGCGTGCGGCCGGCCCATTGCCGGTCGCCGTACCTGCCACTGCCGAGGAATACCTGGCCGAGCGCCGCGCCTTGCTGGAGCGGCGCCTGGGAGAGATCAACGTCAAGGCCACGGCGGACGCCCTGGAGGATGTTCGGATCACAGGCGATGCGCTGAAGAACACGCCGCTCAAGGCCATCACTCCAGAGGAGGCTGAAGATGCCGCCAGGCGGCTCTACGCCATGGTGCCGAATGCCCGCATCACGGACGTGCTGGCCGACGTGCACCGCTGGACCAGGTTTGCCGACGCCTTCACCCATCTGCACACCGGGCTGCCAGCCGACGACCCGCGCGTCGTTCTCACCGCCGCGCTGGCCGACGCAACCAACCTCGGTCAAACCCGCATGGCGGACGCCTGCGCAGTCACCAGCTACCGCAAGCTGGTCTGGACCGCTGGCTGGCACCTGCGCGAGGACACCTACCGCCAGGCCTTGGCCATCCTGGTCAACGCCCAGCAGCGCCAGCCGCTTGCCGCACTGTTCGGCGCCGCCGACGTGTCCAGCTCCGACGGCCAGGCGTTCCTGACCGCAGGCCGCGGCGAGGCAATGGGGAGCCACAATGCCCGGCACGGCCACGGGCGCGAGCCGTCCGCGTTGTTCTACACCCACGTCTCGTCCCGGCACGCGCCATACCATACCGTCGCGATCCCTTCCTCGGGCGAGGCGGCGCACGTCATCGACGGCCTGCTGTATCATGAGGCAGATCTCAGCATTGCCGTGCATCACACCGACGGCGGTAGGGTGAGCGACCATGTGTTCGCCTTGGCGCATCTGCTGGGCACCCAGCTCGCTCCGCGCATCCCGAACCTGGCCGACCGTAAGCTTTATACCTTCGGCTCGGCGTCGGCGTGGCCGGCGCTGGCACCGTTCATCGCCGGACGCCCCGACGAGAAGCTGATCACGGCGCAGTGGGACGACGTGCTCCGGCTGACAACCTCGGTGCGCACCGGCACGGTCAGGGCCTCGTTGATGCTCAAGCGGCTCGGCGCCTATCCCCGGCAGAACGGACTGGCGCTGGCGCTGCGCGAGATCGGGCGCATCGAGCGGACCCTCTACGCCCTGGACTGGCTGGAGCAGCCCGCATTGCGCCGGCAGGCCACGGCGGAACTGAACAAGGGTGAAAGCCACAACGCGCTGTCCCGCGCCGTGTGCTTCCACCGTCTTGGGCGGCTGCACGACCGCACCGCCCAGAACCAGCAGCACCGCGCAAGCGGCTTGGCACTGGT
>CAXSFF010000638.1:0-3212 GCA_964236035.1 uncultured Acetobacteraceae bacterium | reverse complement strand
ATCCTCGACGACCTGCGCAGCTACGGCCAGGTGAACCGCCCGGCGCGGCCCTGGCTCGGCGTCTATGCGGTCGAGGACGACGATACCGTGGTGATCGGCGGCCTGGCGGATGGCGGCCCGGCGGACAAGGCAGGCCTGCGCACCGGCGACCACGTGCTGTCGGTGGACGACGAGGAGGTCAGCGACCTGGCAGGGCTTTGGCGGCGGGTGTGGGCGTGCGGGCCGGCAGGGTCGCGGGTCACGCTGGTGATCCAGCGGGACGAGCGCAAGCTGCCGATCTCGATCGCGACGACAGATCGGCGGTCGCTGCTGAAGGCGCCGCGGATGCACTGAGGGCTATGCCCATGATCCGCTTAACCGTCATTGCAAGCCGCCGCTTGGCGGTGTCGCAAGCGCTGCTCGCAATGACGGCCGAGAGGTCGAGACTTACTGCTTCCCAGAAAACAGATCTCCGACCGAAGCGTCCACGATCACGTCGATCACCGTCGGCCCATCCGCCCGCATCGCTGCGTCCAACGCCGCGCTGAACCCGTCGGCGGTGTCGACATGGGCGCCATAGCAGCCGTGTCCGATCGCGAGCGAGGTGAAGTCGAGGCCGGGCAGGTCGATCCCGGGAGCGTTCGGGGTGTTCATGATGCGGCTGAACGCCCGCATCGCCCCGTAGCCGTGGTTGTTCAGCACCACCACGACGATCGGCAGCCGCATCTGCGCTGCCGTGTACAGCGCCTGGATCGAGTACATCATCGAGCCGTCGCCGATGATGGCGACCACGCGCCGGTCCGGACAGGCCAGCGCCAGGCCGACGGCGGCGGGAAGGCTGAACCCCAGCCCGCCACTGGTCATGGTGAAGAAGCTGTGCGCGCGGCGGATCGGCAGGTGCGCCTGGATCGCCACGCGGTGGCTTGGCGCCTCCTCCGCGATGATCACGTCGGCCGGCAGCACGCGCGCCAGATGGTCCAGCACCCATTCCGCGCGCAACGCTCCCTGACTTGATGGCACGGGACGGGTGGCCCGCGGCGGCGGCATCGGCCGCGATGGCAGCGGCAGCGCGGCTTGCAACGCCTCCAGCGAGGCCCGGACCGAAGCGACGATCGCCGTGCCTGCGCCAGCCGCGGCAGCAGCAGCGGGGTCGTGGGTCAGTTGGTAGATCGCCGGGCCACGGGAGTCGAACAGACGGCAATGACCCTCCACATGAAACGTGAACACGGGCGCGCCGCACACGGCGATGACGTCGAATCCTGCAAGCACATCGGCGACCGCCTCGGGCATCGCCGGCAGGAACCCGGCGAACAGCGGGTGATCCTCCGGGAACGATGCCCGCGCGCTGTTGGGGCTGACGTAGACGGGCGCGCGCAGCCGCTCCGCCAGCGCGGCGGCGGCGGCCCAGCCGTCGTCGCGGTCCACTTCTGCGCCGACCACGATCACCGGGTTCGCGGCTGCTGCCAGCGCCTCGCCCATGGCGGCGATCGCGGCCGGGTCGGGGTGGCTGCGCGCGTGCACGGTGCGGGGGGTGACGGGATGGCACAGCTTGCCCCAGTCGTCGATCGGCACCGACACGAAGGTCGGGCCGCATGGTGGGGTCAGAGCGATGGCGAAGGCCTGCGCGATCGCGTCCGGCACGTCCTCGGCCCGCGTTGGCTCGATGGCATACTTCACGTACGGCCGCGGGAACTCCGTCGCGCGCTCGGCGAACAGATAGGGCGCGCGCGGCAGCAGGCTGCGCGCCTGCTGCCCGGCGGTGATCACGATCGGCGTCTGGTTGCGGAACGCCGTGAACACGTTGCCGAGCGCGTTGCCGACCCCGGCGGCGGAGTGCAGGTTGACGAACGCCGGGCCACGTATCCCCTGCGCAAAGCCGTCCGCCATCGCGACCACCGTTGCCTCCTGCAGGCCCAGCACGTAGCGGATGTCGTTCGGCCAGTCCTGCAGGAAGGTCAGCTCGGTGGAGCCGGGGTTGCCGAACACCGCGGTGACGCCGTGCGCCCGCAGCAGGTCGAGTACGGCTTGGCGCACGGTCGTTTCCGTCATGACAGCACCGGCATGGGCGCTGTCACCGTCGCAGGACGCGAACCGCGGCTGAGCAGGATGCAGGCCGCGCCGAGCAGCGCCGGCAGCACGGGCAGCAGCAGGATCTGCTGCGCGTGCCAGCCCAGGCTCAGCGGCACCCCCACCACCCATGGGCTGATCACCGAGCCGATGCGCCCGGCGCTCAACGCCCAGCCGATCCCCGTGGAGCGCAGCGCCGTCGGGTAGGACTCTGCCCCGAACATGGTCATCGACGACGCGCCGCCGATCGCGCCGGCGCCGGCAAGGAAGGCCCCCGCCATCATCGGCGCCGGCAGCCCGTCGGCCAGCGACATCAGCAGCAGCCCGCTCGCCGCCACCAGGAACGTGCTGGCCGCCGCGTTGCGCACGCCGATGCGGTTGCAGTACGCGCCGAGCACCAGGCCGAACAGAATGGCGCCCAGGTTCACCGCCGACGTGCTGATGGTGGCGAGGTTGGCGGACAGCCCAGACTCGCGGAACAGCGTCGGCGTCCAGTTCACCACGAAGTAGAAGATCAGCAGGTTGATGAAGGTTCCCATCCAGAACAGCAGCGTCATGCGGGTGCGGCGCTCGGCGAACAGCGCAGCGATCGAGGAGCGGCGGTCCTCCGTCACCGGAAGGACGAAGCGGTCATTGGCGTTGTAGCCACCCGCCGGGTCGATGCGGTGCAGCAGCCGCGCCAGCCGGGCGGGATCGCGGGCGACCAGGGCCAGGTAGCGGCCGCTTTCCGGCAGCCAGACCATGCAGCCGAGCAGGACGGCCATGGTGACGCCGCCGCCGATGTAATACACCGACTGCCAGCCGAACCGCGGGATGCAGAAGGCGCCGACGAAGCCGCCGAAGAACCCGCCTAGCGGAACGCCGATCAGCGTCCAGGCGACGAAGCTCTGGCGATGGCGCAGCGGCACCGTCTCCGACACCAGCGCCACGGCGGCGCTTGGCACGCCGCCGATGCCCAGGCCACCCAGGAAGCGGACGACCATCAGCTCCGACAGATCGCCGATGAACGGGGTCGCCAGGGTGGCGATGCCGAAGAACGCGGCGCAGACGATCAACAGCCGGCGGCGGCCGAAATGGTCTGCCAGCGTGCCGAACAGCATGGAGCCCAGCAACAGGCCGAACAGCCCGGCGCTGAACACCTTGGCGAACGCGGGCATCGTCATGCC
>CAXSFF010000637.1:0-3213 GCA_964236035.1 uncultured Acetobacteraceae bacterium | reverse complement strand
GCCTGCGGGGGCGAAGGTCGATCTGCGGCGCGGGCAGGGTGTCAGCATAGGTCTTGCCGTTCCAGACCCAGCGGTCCTGCTGGTCGACCAGCAGGTCGTGCATGCCGCGGTGCTCCGCCGGGTCGACCACGATCTGCCCGCTGACCCCGTCCATCACCCTGGTCCATCCGGCGGCGGTAGGCAGGTAGATGGAGATGGAGCAACCAGCCGAGCCGCAGGACCGGGCGGACTGGACCTGCACGAACAGCGCCGGCCCCGTGCCCGCGGTGCCCAGGCGCTGGCTGCCGATCAGCACCAGGGCGTTGCCGTTGGCGTCGTTGATGTCGGCGGCGGCCAACTGGCGCGCGGTGGCGTCGAGCGGCGTCTTCGGCCGCGCCGCCAGCTTGACCGGGCCGGTCGGAATCGCTGGTGCGGCCGCGGTCAGCAGCATCAGGACACAGGCCAGGCTTGCACCTTTGAGACTGGCGGTTTTGAACCCGGTTGTTCCGAGGGTGGCGCGTCTGATCACGAATCCGGTCCTTTGTTCAGAGCCGTATCGTCCCCATCCATGACCGCGATGCAAGCCCCGCCAGGCGCCCGTCCCCCATGCGCCTGATCGCCGTCGGGCGGCTGCGCCCCGGGCCGGAGGCGGAGCTGTTCGCCCGCTACAACGCCCGCCTGCGCCCGCCCCTGATGGTGACGGAGGTGGCGGAGGGCAGCGGCGCCGCCACGGAGATGAAACGGCGCGAGGCGCAGTCGCTGCTTGCAGCACTGCCGGCGCAGGCCTGGATGGTGGCGCTGGACCTTGGCGTTCCGGCCCTGGGCAGCGCGGCGCTGTCCACGGCGCTGGAGCGTTGGCTGGGGCAGTGGCGCACGCTGTGCTTTGTGATCGGCGGCGCCGAGGGGCTGGACGCGTCCGTGCTGGCGCGCGCCGACGCGACGCTGTCGCTGGGGCCGATGACGTGGCCGCACATGCTGGTGCGGGTCATGCTGGCCGAGCAGCTGTTCCGTGCCCGCGCCATCGCCAGCGGCCATCCCTACCATCGGGCGGGACGCCCGGCTTGACCAATCGGGCGGGACGTCCGGCTTGACCAATCGCGCCGAGCGTCGAGTCCTACCCGGCGCTGGCCCTTTGCATCCGGGATGAACCCGCGGCCAGCGTGAAGCGTCCGGTCAGGCTGGCCAGGCCCTCCATCTCCTGCGCCAGCGAATGCGTCGCGGCGGTGGTCTGCTCGACCATGGCGGCGTTCTGCTGGGTGACTTGGTCCATCTGGTTGACCGCCGTGTTCACCTCGTGCAGGGCGGTCGCCTGCTCCTGCGCGGAGGCGGCGATGTCGGCCACCACCGCCGTGATACCGTCCACCTGGGTCACGATGCGGACCAGAGCCTGCCCGGTCTCGCCGACCAGCTTCACGCCCGCGCCGACCTGCTGGGACGAGGCATGGACCAGCGCCTTGATCTCCTTCGCCGCCCCGGCGGAGCGCAGCGCCAAGGCGCGCACCTCGCTGGCGACCACGGCGAAGCCGCGCCCGGCGTCGCCGGCCCGTGCCGCCTCCACGCCCGCGTTCAGCGCCAGCAGGTTGGTCTGGAAGGCGATCTCGTCGATGACGCCGATGATCTCGCCGATCTCGCTCGATGACCGCTCGATCTTGCCCATCGCCTGCATGGCCTGGCGCACCACCTCGCCGGAGTGGGCGGCCTCCTTCTGGGTGTCCGCCACGATCGCGCGGGCCTGCTTGGCGCCGTCGGCGGTCTTGCGCACGGTGGCGGTGACCTGGTCCAGCGCCGCCGCCGTCTGCTCCAGGCTGGCGGCCTGGTTCTCCGTGCGCCGCGACAGGTCGTCGGACGCCTGGGCGATCTCGCCGGTGCCGGAACGCACGGCCTGCACACCGCTGGCGATGCCCTGCATGGCGTCCTGCAGACGATCGGTGGCGGCGTTGAGGTCGGCCCGCAGCGTGTCGTAGTGCCCCGGCAGCACGGCCGCCAGCCGGAAGCTGAGGTCGCCGGCGGCCAGCCGCTCCAAGGCGCCACCCACCGAAACAACGACGAACTCGGCCGCGGCGGCTGCCTGCCCGGCGTCGCGGCGGGACCGCTCGTCCTCGGCCGCCTGCTGGACGCGGGCCGCTGCCGCCGCCTGCTCGAGCCGGAGCTTCTCCGCCATGCCATCTCGCAGCACGATCACCGAAGCCGCCAGGTCGCCAAGCTCGTCCGTCCAGCCCTGGCACGGGATCGCCGCCCGCAGCTCCCCGGCCGCAAGCTGCCGCGTGGCCAGCGACAGTCGCGCCAGCGGCCGCACCACCTGCATGGTGACCACCAACAGGGACGCCACGACGATCAGCAGCTCGAGCCCGAACGCCGCCATGGTTCCCCAAACCATCTTGCGTTCGGACTCCGCGGACCTGGCGGCCAGCAACGCGGCGGCATCACCGGCGGCGCGGCTGAGCGCCAGCACCGTGTCGATCGCCTGCGTCGCGCGTCCGACCCAGGCCTGGCCCTCGATCGGGTAGCCGGCGTCGCCCATGCCGGCCGCGTAGACCTGCATCCGCAAGGCCTGGAACTGGCCGAAGAAGGTCCCATCCACCGTGCCGATGGCGTCGCGCATCGCGGCGGGGGCATCGGCGCTGGCGGCGAACGACTGGATGTCCGCCCAGGCCAGCTCGACCCTGCCGCGGTAGCCGCCTAGCTCCAGCAGCTGCGCGGGGGAGATCGCGGCCTTGGCGGCGATGATGCCGCCGAGCGCCGCACGCTCCCGCCCGGCATATTCGCTGACCACCCAGATCGCCTGCTTGAGCTGCTGGAGGGTGGCAAGCCGGGCTGCGGGGCTGGCTTCATGGAAGGCGGCATCGTGGCGCAGGCGTTGGCTGGCCTCGATCATGGCCGTGATCCCCGCGAACCAGCGTGGGCCAAGTCCGGCTAGACGCTCAGGCAAAGCCTGCGTCAAAGCCACGTCCACCTGCGCCCGCAGCGCTGCCAGGGCCTGCCGCGACGTGGCCAGCCCCGTCATGGTGGCGGCAGGCAAATCGACTGAGGCGATGGCAGCCGCCGCGGCCCCGTCGGCGGTGACCCGGCGCGATCCGATCGCGGCAAGCGTTTCGCTGGAAGCCGGCAACGGCGCATGCAGGGCGGTGTTGACCAGGCCCCGCTCCATCGCCCAGGTCCCGGCGGCTTGCAGCAGCAGGTCGGCCGTGGCGTTGGCGTCGAACGCCGCCTCCGCCGCCTGCTGGCTGGCGTGGG
>CAXSFF010000636.1:0-3214 GCA_964236035.1 uncultured Acetobacteraceae bacterium | reverse complement strand
CCTCGACTACCACGCGCTGGGCGTCACCACCTTCCTGATCCGCGGCTTCGACCCGTTGGAGGATGCGCTGGAGTACGGCCGCACCCTGCTGCCGCTGACCCGGCGGTTGCTGGCCGAGCGCGACGCGCACCAGGCGGCAGCCGAATAGCCGAACCGTGACTGCCCGCACATACACGGCGACGCATTGGGGCATCTACGAGGTCGAAGGCCGTGACGGCTTGCCGCCTCGATTGCACCCGTATGGCCGCGACCCCGACCCGAACCCGATCGGGCTGGACGCGCTGGACGATAGCGTCGCGCGGTTGCGTGTCCTGCGTCCCGCCGTGCGCAAGGGCTGGCTGGACGGCGGACCGGGAAGCCGCACCGCCGGCCGGGGGGAGGAGCCGTTCGTCGAGGTGGATTGGCCCAGGGCCACGGCCCTGGTCGCTGGCGAGATCGGCCGGGTGCGCGCGGCCCACGGCAACGCGGCCATCTTCGGCGGGTCGTACGGATGGTCCAGCGCCGGGCGCTTCCATCACGCGCAAGGCCAGTTGCACCGCTTCCTGAACGCGGCGGGCGGCTACGTGCGCAGCGTCGACAGCTACAGCCTGGGCGCCGGGCAGGCGCTGATGCCGCATATCGTGGCGCCGATGGACGAGCTGAACGCGACCCATACCTCATGGGAGCTGCTGGAGGTCCATACCGAGCTGTTCGTGGCCTTCGGCGGCGTGCCGTTGAAGAACACGCGCGTGTCGTCTGGCGGCGCCGGCGACCACCGGGTCCGCGACGGCCTGCGCCGCCTGGCGGCAAGCGGGACGCGGTTCGTCAACGTCGGGCCGGTGAACGACAACCTGGAAACGGGCGGCCCCGTGGAGTGGGTTCCGATCCGCCCGAACACGGACGCCGCCATGATGCTGGCGCTGGCCTACGTCGTGTTGCAGGATAACCGCTTCGACCGCTCCTTCATCGATCGCTGCTGCACCGGGTTCGACCGCTTCGTTCCCTACCTGACGGGGGCGGCGGACGGCGTCGCGAAGGACCCCGCCTGGGCCGCCGCGATCACAGGCGTGGCGGCGGACCGCATCGCCGCCCTGGCGCGCGAGATGCTGGGCGCCCGCACGCTGGTGAACTGCGCCTACGCGTTGCAGCGCGCCGCCCATGGCGAGCAGCCGTTCTGGATGACGGTGACGCTGGCCGCGATGCTGGGGCAGATCGGCCTGCCTGGCGGCGGCTTCGGCCTCGGCTACGGCTCCATGAACGCGCACGGCAGCGCACATGCGCGGTTCGGCGGACCCACGCTGCCGCAAGGGACCAACGCGGTGAGCGACTTCATCCCCGTCGCCCGCATCGCCGACATGCTGCTGCACCCCGGCGAAAAGTTCACCTATGACGGCGGGACGCACAGCTACCCGCACATACGCATGGTGCATTGGGCCGGCGGCAACCCGTTCCACCATCACCAGGACCTGAACCGCCTGCGCCGCGCCTGGCAGCGTCCGGACACGATCGTGTCGCACGAGCAGTTCTGGACCCCGGCGGCCAAGCACGCCGACATCGTGTTGCCGGCCACGACGTCGCTCGAGCGCAACGACATCGGTTTCGCGACGCGCGAGGGCCACATCGTCGCCATGCGCAAGGCCGTCGAGCCGCCCGGCGAAGCGCGCGACGACCACATCATCCTGGCCGGGATCGCGGACGCGCTCGGCATCGGGCGCGCCTTCACCGAGGGCCTGGACGAGCAAGGCTGGCTGCGGCGCCTGTACGGCGAAAGCGCCGCCCGGATCGGGTTGCCAAATTTCGATGCGTTCTGGCAACAGGGCGTCATCGACCTTGCGGCCCACCGCCGGCCCACGGTCATGCTGGAGGATTTCCGCCGCGATCCCGGCCGGCACCGGCTGGCCACGCCGTTCGGGCGCATCGAGATCGCCTCCGAGCGCATCGCCGGCTTCGGCTTGCCGGACTGCCCCGGCTTCCCCGTCTGGCGCGAGCCGTTCGAGTGGCTGGGCGGCGAGGCGGCACGGCAATACCCGCTGCACCTCCTGTCGGACCAGCCGGTGCGGCGGCTGCACAGCCAGCTCGACCACAGCCCGTACAGCCGCGCCGGCAAGGTCGCCGGGCGGGAGGCGGTGTTCCTCAACCCGTTGGACGCCGCGGCGCGCGGCATCGCGGCGGGAAGCGTCGTCGAGTTGTTCAACGACCGGGGGCGTTGCCTGGCCGGCGCGATCCTGTCCGACGCGATCATGCCGGGCGTGGCGCGGCTGGCCACGGGGGCTTGGTACGACCCCTGGCAGGGCGGCGACCGCCACGGCAACCCGAACGTGCTGACCCTGGACCGGGGCGCGTCCGGCTTTTCGCAGGGTTGCGCGGCGCAGACCTGCCTGGTGCAGGCCAGGCCGTTCCCCGGCGAGCCGCCACCCGTGCGCGCCTTCGAGCTGCCGGAGTTCCACTTGGTTTCCCTACGGAGTTGAGATGCCGAACCTTTCGACCGCTGACGCCTCACCATTCGCCTTGGCCCGCACCGGCGCCGCGCCGCACCGCCTGAAGGTGCGCCGTGACGCCCGCCGTTCCGGGCGCGGGGCCGGCCTCTCCGCCCTGTCGTGGCTGATCCCCGTCGTGCTGGTCGTGTTCTGGGAGGTCGCGGCGCGATGGGGCGGGTTGTCGCCGCAGGTGCTGCCCGCGCCGAGCAAGGTGGTGCGCACCGCCGCCCACCTGGTCGCCGACGGGCGGTTGCTGCCTGACATGGGCATCAGCCTGCTCCGCGCCGGCGCCGGGTTCGTGATCGGCGGGTCGGCCGGCTTCCTGCTCGGCGTCGCCGTCGGGTTCTCGCCGGTCGCCGAGGCGCTGCTGGACCGCAGCGTGCAGATGCTGCGCGCGGTGCCGTTCCTGGCCGTGCTGCCGCTGGTGATCGTCTGGTTCGGCGTGGGCGAGGAGGCGAAGGTCTTCCTGGTCTCGCTCGGCGTGCTGTTCCCGATCTACGTCAACACGGTCCTCGGCATCCGGCAGGTGGACCCCAAGCTGCTGGAGATGGGCCGGGTGCGCGGCCTCGGCACCTGGCAGCTGATCCGCCGGATCGTGCTGCCGGGCGCGCTGCCGTCCATCCTAACGGGCGTCCGCTACGCGCTCGCGACCGCGTGGCTCGCGCTGGTGGTGGCGGAGACGATCGCCGCCAACTCCGGCATCGGCTTCCTGGCGATGGACGCGCGCGAGTTCCTGCGCACGGACGTGATCGTCATGG
>CAXSFF010000635.1:0-3216 GCA_964236035.1 uncultured Acetobacteraceae bacterium | reverse complement strand
ATGCGACGCTGTTGGTTCGCGGTGCGGTCAATGTCCAAGGCACTGTCACTGCCACCGGCACCAGCCCGGGTGCCGCAGTTTTTCGGGTCGACGACGCTCTTGGGGGCGGCAGCACCAAGCTGCTGAACACCGGTTCAATCCTGGTGAGCGGCACGGCATTCCAGGTCCTGACGTTTGGAGCCAATGCTGACAACCAGCTGGAGAATGACGGCCTTGTGTCGGTGCTTAGTCCGAACGGGACGCCGCAGCTGGCCTATGTGGCTGCCAACCTGACAGGCACCGGCACCGTGCTGCTTGGCGCCGGGGTCACCTTTGAGGCGGTGCGAGCCGTCGGCGCCGGGCAAACCTTCGTCTTCGACCGCGGCATCGGCGGAGCCACGACGCTGCGCATGGATGCGGGTCGACTGTTCGACGCGACGGTGGCTGGCTTCGCATCGTCGGACACCATTCAGCTGATCAGCTCCCGTTGGGACACCGCGGCTTATGCCTCAACAGGCGCAAACAGTGGTGTGCTGACTTTATCGCTAGGCGGCGCGGTTGCGAAGGCGATTGCCTTCCAAGGATCCTACACGCTCAGCAGCTTTAATCTGCAAGAGTCGGCCCCAACCGGAAGCACGCAGGCGTCCACGATCATCAAGACAACCGTGGCCGAGGTCGCAAATGCGCCGGTCAACGGGACGCCGGGCGATGATGTCTTCACAAGCGGTGCTGAAAACCAACTGTTCGTCGGCGGTGGCGGGCACGACGTCCTCATTGTCAACGAAGGCCGCCGAGGTGCCGTCTTCTCTTTGCTGACCAACGGCGACGTGACCATCAACCATCAGGGCCATGTAGACACACTTCGCGGCATCCAGGAGATCCGCTTCCTGGACGGCCGAGAGGTGTTTGATGCCGCAGCCGGAGCCGCGGCGATCACCCGCATGTATCAGGCCGCGTTGGGCCGCGAGCCGGAACAAAACGGCCTGCACTTTTGGATCAATAACCTGCAACACGGAGTGCCGCTCGCGGACTTGGCGACCGGCTTCCTGTCCAGCCCAGAGTTCACCGCCCGATTTGGCAGCGGGCTCTCCAACAGCGACTTCGTCACCCGCATCTACCAGAACGTGCTGGCTCGTGACCCCGAACCAAATGGCCTCGCGTTCTGGCGAGGCAACCTTGACAACAACCAGATGACACGTGGCCAGGTGCTTGCCGGCATCTCCGACAGTGCCGAGAACCGCGCGGGCACCGCGGGACAGGTCAGCCACGGGATCTGGGACGTAAGCGAGGCCGCCTCCCAGGTGGCTCGGCTATACGACACAGCACTGGGACGTCTGCCTGAAGCTGTGGGGTTGAGCGCCTGGACCCACGCCATCGACAACGGCAGCGCGCTGGTCGACCTAGCCAACTCCTTCGTCAACAGTTCTGAGTTCCAGGCGACCTATGGCATCCTGGACAACAGAGGCTTCGTCAACGCGCTTTATTCTAATACCCTGCACCGGCCAGGTGAGGCTGCCGGCGTGGACGCCTGGACCGCGGCGCTGAACGGAGGAGCGTCGCGCGCCCAGGTCGTGGTCGGCTTCTCGGAAAGCTTCGAACACCAGCAAAACACCCAGGCAAATATCTTGAACGACAACCCAAACAGCTATGGGATCAAGATGATCTGAAACGCTCATGAACTTGAGCGCGGCAGCAATCGTGGCAGCATTTGGGCACGGCTCATTTTGCAGGGCAAGGACACCGAACATGCAGTCCGGCGCGAACAAGACGCGTCATGATCGCATTGCCGGCTGACTTCGCCCGTTACGCCCTTCACTCGAAGGTTTGCGGTTCATGGCCCAGACCGCCGCCTGGGTTCGGTTCCTCACACGTATTTTTCGAAGTATCCCCCGGATGTGAACCTTGACCGTGGCCTCCGCTAAGCCGAGCGTGCGGGCCATTATCTTGTTGGAGGACCCAAGCGTAAGCCCCCGCAAGACTTCGTTTTCCCGCTCAGATAGCTGGACCATGCTGGACTGATCAGGGTCCATGGCGGTCTTCACCGGTGGAGAAAAGGACGCTGGCCGCCGCCGGATGTCACTTTCTCTAGAAGCCCGCACGTCTGCGACAGCGGCCATATCTTCAGGCGGAATCACCGCCGCATCTACATCTTCAGCACGGAGGATTTTTGTCGGGAACAGCGTCTCGCCCAGCCCGATAAGCTGCAGGTAGCATTGTAGTACATCGTCGGACAGTTCTGCGGAAAGAACGCCGGCGACGCCGGCGTCAATCGCCCGTTGGACTCCTGCTGCCGAGACAACATTGGTCACAACGACCAATTTCGCCGCTGGAAATGTCGCGCAGATCTTCTCCGTCGCCATAAGTTCGGTCTGAGCTCGCTCATCAAGATTTAGACTGCAAATGACGATGTTGATTGGGTCGCCCTCGTTTGGTCCGGCCATAAGGGCGTCGATAGTGCTTCCATCGCGCTGCACGAAAAACGGAGAATTCTGCAACACGTGCTTTATTCCCTCGCGAACGAGGCGACCGGCGCTGATGACCACTACGTTGTAACGTTTTTTTGTGACGTCCAAATCCCACCTTTGAATTGCCAGCAGTGCTTGCGGTTTTTTGCACCTTTGGAGTTGCCAAGGGTTCGCTACACGGATGAATGAAGAGCGACAGTCAAGCTTCTAAGTGGATATCGCTGCTCCCCATGTGAGCTGGTGGGAATCCTGAAGGCATCTGTCATGATGGCGCGCAAGTCGCGTGATAAAGCGTCTCCTATGCCTCTGCTCCACCTTAGTCGCCGCGCATACTCCACGGCAGGAAAGAACTGCTGGTTCAGCGCAGCAGCGCCCACGTTGCTCCACCAATCAGCGCCCAGAGCGGCAGACTTAATGCCAAGCCGGCTTTGATGCCGTACATCATTGCAAGGTCCTCCGTCTCAGGCGGTTCGCCCGCAACGTCGGGTAGCAGCACAACCAAATCCAAAGCTGATGGATCGCGTAACAGCGGAATGAGCTGAGGGTTAACCTCGTCACGCCCGGGGCGGCGCCGATCCTGCGCCGTGTCCAAGGGAGGCAAAGTTGGAGAAGAGGCTTTCTCGGCACCGTCCAGCAATTTTTGATTGCTTACCAAAGTCATCTTCCAAACCACCCTTAAGGATATGAGCACATCGGTCGCAAGCAGAGCGAGGCCCGGCAACATGATCAAACCAGATTTTAATGTCAATAAGCAACCATACCAAACCGTAAC
>CAXSFF010000634.1:0-3217 GCA_964236035.1 uncultured Acetobacteraceae bacterium | reverse complement strand
AGCGGGTGCAGCCGGACGGCTACGACCTGCTGCAGCGGGTCGAGGAGATCGTCGCGACGACGGCACCGCTCGGGTCCGCCCACAGCCACGACAAGGGCCACAACCGCGACGAACGCCGCACCGTCACCGTCGTCGATCCTACTGACAAGCTGGCCGACACCGATTGGCAGCCGCAGGTCGCCGCCATCGTCCGGGTCGAGCGCGACGTTTACACACGCAACGCGAAGACCGGGCTGCTGCGGCACTCCGCCGAGACCGCCTTCCACGTTTCAAACACGCCTGTTACCGCCGCCCGCGCTGCCGAGGCCATCCGCGCGCACTCGAAAATCGAGAAAACCTCGCGTCACCCCCGAGATGTCACCTCGGGCGAAGACCGCTCGCGCATCCGCACCAATCCCGGCGTGTTCGCCCGCCTGCGCAGCTTTGCCTTCAACGTTCTCAAAGCAGACCGGACCGACACGCTCAGCCAGGACCGCCACCGCACCGGTCTCGCGAACATCACAACTGAACCTTAACGCCAGATGCATCTAACACGGCTGCATGCTGGACCTGAGACCCTCAACTTGCGTCCGCGCCGTTTGTCCCCCTGCGTGCAGGGCTGGTGCATCCGCACGCGTGATCCATGCACCCTGATCCCGTTGCAGGCCGGACTTGGATGCATCCAAGTCCGGCCTGCATCGACAGAGTTGGATGCATCCAAGTCACACAAGGCCCGCCCTAAACCGCTGGCCACTTCCCACCGTTGCAGTTCGCTGGTTACAACCGACTGCATCTGCGTTTGGTGGAGCGTGACCATGACAGCAAGCCAAGTTGAAGGGTTCCGCACCATCGCAGCCGTGCTGCGAGCTGCGGGTCGCGCCGCCATTGAGGCCGAAAACGCACCAGACAAACGCAAGCGCCTACGCTCGTTCTCGGTGGCTGAAGCAGCGCACATTCTTGCAGTGTCTCCTGCCACTGTCCGCCGTGCCGTCGCGAGCTTGAACGCAGCTGCTCCTAGCCCTCCACGTACACGCCTGGAGTTTACAGAAATACAGGCGTTGCGCCCTGTACTGCACGGGGCCGGGCCGGGCCGCCGATTGGAGCAGGGGGAAGAGCTGTCCGTGGTGGCTTTCACCAATTTTAAGGGCGGGTCCGCCAAGACTACTGGAAGCGTCCACTGCGCCCAGTACCTCGCGTTGCAGGGCTACCGCGTGTTGCTGGTGGATTTGGATAGCCAGGGTAGTGCCACGGCCCAGTTCGGCCTGGACCCGTCTGGGGAAGTCGACGCGAACAACAGCTTTGCAGCGTGGACGACAGCAAGGGACAAAGGGCGCGTTCTGGACGCGCACCGCCTATGTCAGCGAACCTATTGGCCAGGTATCCACCTAGTTCCAGCTGGTCCTGCTCTGGCAATCGCGGAGGACAGCCTGTCTCGACGAGTTGCCGACCTAACTGAGCCAGATCTACCGTTCGACGAATTGGCTACTTTCCTTCACGCAGTCGCGGGGTTCTACGATGTGGCCATTGTAGATACCCGACCGGATGTTAACATGCTCATGACGACCGCCCTTCACGCTGCCACGGGATTGGTCGTTCCTACTCGGGCCACCATGACCGACCTCGCCTCTACTGGGGAATTCTTTGCCCATCTTGCTTCCTACATTTCTCGGGTAGAGGAAACCTTGGGTCAACCTTTGCCTACGCGCTTCACACGTATCCTTGTTTCCGCTTATGATCCGGCAGACCGCAGCCAGGATGCGCTGCTTACCCTCCTCCGAGACCGGTTCGGGCCAACGGTGCTTTCTGTCCCTTTCTTGCACTCTCGCGTCATGGGCACGGCTGGCTTCGGAAAGGAAACGATTTACGAGTACGAGCCGAGTACGGATCGCACGGCCTATACCCGCGTGCTTGCTAGTGCCAACGCCGTCAACGCAGCGATCTTGGAAGACATCGAGCGGGCCTGGGGCCGCACGCCGGCAGTGAAGAGCGCGCCATCGGATGTTACGGTAACCGCATCGTGAGTAAAGGGCGTTTCGGTGCGCTCGCGCAGGCCGTCCAGGCCGGAACCGCCGCCGTGCAGGCGGAGAAGCCGGCCGCCTTAACTGGCAGCGTCCATCGGCCGACGGCCGCCCTGGGCGCAGTCGCAGAAGGGCTGCGCGACCGCATTACTAGGCTCGAAGCCGCGCTAGCCCACACGGAAAGTCACAATGCTGGGTTGAAGCGCGAGTTGGAGCAGGTCCTCGTTGTCCAGGCTCGTGCAGGCGATGCTGTGGAAGAGTATCTGTTTCTCGACCCAGCTGCCATCCAAGACTCATTGCCGCGTGACCGTATGGCGGGTGCCTTTGGGGGGGCAGATTTCCAGGCTCTGGAAGACGACATTCAGGCCAATGGTCAGAACGACGCCATCACTGTCCGCCGCACGCCTGACAACAGCGCTGCCTCTGGCCCTATCGAAAATTTCGAGGTAGCAGCCGGGCGGCGCCGGCTAGAAGTCTGCCGCCGGTTAGGCAGGCAGGTGCTAGCACGCGTGCGCACACTGGACGATGATGCCATGCTTCGCGTTCAGTTCAGCGAGAACGAGCGGCGCGAGGACGTATCAGCTTTGGAGCGCGCCCACTGGTTCGCAGCCGTGAAGCAGCGCACGAGCCGGCCAGCCAAGGAGATTGCGGCAGGATTCGGCCTCGACCCCTCCACGCTCAGCCTCTATCTACGATTGTCCCGCTTTCCCGATGCCATCGCCGAGAGGTTGGAGGACCCCCGCCGGCTCGGCGTGCTGCGAGCACGCCGGATAATGGAGGTGTTGGAGGCCGACCCGGACGCCGCCGGGCGTCTCATGCGCGCGCTCGACGTCCATGCGCGAGCCTGTCGCACGCGCGGTGCGGCAGTGGACGGGGACGAACAGGTTGCCGTCCTGCTGCGTGCCGCTGAGGCGCGCGAAGGGGCGTCGGCCGAGGCCGCGGAACGCCGCCATGTGACGCACAATGGCCGGCGCATTGGGACGCTGACTCGGAACGGGGGCCAGTGGGTGTTCCGTTTCGCCTCAAGCATTGGGGAAGCGGCCGTACAGGCGCTCGCCGATCGCATGGGCGACCTAATTGCGGATGCCGAACGTTTTGCAGGACAGGACGCGAGCGCTAGGACAGAGCCACCCCTGTCCCGGCGGCGCTGATCGTCAGCCAGGTGGTTTCAGTTGTTGCTGCCTGTTTAGGTGCACGTAGGAGGACCCCCCAGCGTTCCG
>CAXSFF010000633.1:0-3218 GCA_964236035.1 uncultured Acetobacteraceae bacterium | reverse complement strand
ACATAGGGGGCGTGCACCCGGTCCAGCACCCAGCCGAGGCCGCCGCGCGCGACGATCGCGGCCAGCCCGGTCAGCCCCGCCACCCGTGCAGCCGCCGCCGGGTCGAGGCCGCGGTCGGTCATCATCGGCACCAAGTGCGCGAGCGTGCCGACGCTGACGATGCCGAGCAGGACGAAGGCCGCGCACATCAGCAGGAACGTCCGCGTCCGCACCAACGCCATGATGGAAGGCCCATCGCCGGTTCCGCGAGCGGCCCGGCCCGGAACGTCGCGGGTCGCCACCAGGGCAGCCGGGAACGTCACCAGGAAGGTGAGCGCGCCGAGCACGGCGTACGCCCCCCGCCAGCCCCACTCGGCCAGCAGCGCCTGCGCGAGCGGCGGCAGGATGGTGGCGCCGAGCCCGACCCCCATGAGCGCGATGCCGAGCGCCTGGCCGAGCTTGAGGTCGAAGCGCCTGATCAGCACGGCCGAGTAGCCCAGCGGCGTCGCGCCGCCGGCCACCAGGGGGATGGCGGCGAACACCAGGTAGAAATGCCACAAATGCGGGGTCAGCAGCGCGAGCGAGGCGAACAGCGCCGACATCAGCACCACGGAGGGCAGCAGGATCGCGCGCGGCCCGAACCGGTCGGCCAGCAGGCCCCAGAACGGCGACGACAGGGCAAGCGCGTACTGCGAGATCGCCACGGCGCCGGCCAACTGCGTCCGGCTCCATTCGAACTCGGCCGCAAGCGGGCGCACGAAGACGCCGAAGGAGTACAGCAGCAGGGTCCCTACGGAGAACATCAGGCCCACGGCCGACGAGCCGACCGCCGGCCAGTCACGGTCAAGCCCCCTTACCACTCTGGCCGGTGTCCCCACCGTTACGGCGTCGCGCATCTTCGTCTCCCTGGTGTTCTCGGACATCGCCGCACCCTGACAGGGCCGGCGCCGCGTTTGAAGCAGTTGCGGCGGCGGTCCTTCGCAGCCGGGAATGGTCACATGATCAAGCCTGGGCTTGCGGTATCATATCCAGCCTCGCACGCCCAACACTTCAACCCGATCCGAACGCCGGTCGGCCAGGAAGAGCGAAGTCGACGATGGACGACTAAGGCGCCGACGCGGACCCTGCGCTGGCCGTGACCAAACTGATCAACGGCCAGCGCGTCTGGACGTCCGCCGCCGTCTTCCTTGTCATCGCGACCTTGGCGATGATCGCCGCCTGGTGCTCCTCGGCGGCGCCGTGGCCGCCGCCGTGTGCTACCGCCAGCCTGGCAGGCTCCAATCGAATGACGTGGCCGGAGCTGGAAACTGGCCGTTCCGAAAGGGTGATCGGCACCCGCACCGCAGCGGGTCGGGCCATTGACTCGATGATGCGCTTGCAGCCTACGATGAAGGCCCGGGAAGGACCAGTTGCAGTGGCGCAGCAGGACATCGCAGACCCGGCCAGGCTCGCGAAGGCGATCGATGCCATGGCGCTCGCAAAAGCGATCGACGCCCTGGCGCTGGCCAACAAGGCACTCGACTACGAGGGCGTACTCGACGCCTACGGCCATGTCAGCGTCCGCCATCCCGAACGGGCCGACCAGTTCCTGCTGTCCTGGTCCAAAAGCCCGGGCATCGTCGAAGCGGACGACATCCTCGCCTTCGACCTGACCGGGGAGCCCGTGTCGCCCGACCCGCGGCCGCTGTATTCCGAGCGCCACATCCACGCCGGGGTCTACCGGGCGCGGCCGGACCTCGGCGCCGTGGTGCACAGCCATGCCGAGGACACGCTGGCGTTCGGCCTGGTCGACCTGCCGTTGCGGCCGGTCATCCACAGCGCCAGCAACATGGGCGGCGCCGTGCCCGTCTGGGACATCCGCGACCGCTTCGGCGACACCGACCTGCTCGTGCGCAACCTCGACCAAGCCGACGACCTGGCCAGGTCGCTGGGGCGCGGCACCGTCGCGCTGATGCGCGGCCACGGCTTCGTCGTGGCGGCGCCGACCTTGATCGAGGTGCTGCGGCTGGCGGTGTACACGCCGAAGAACGCCCGGGTGCTGAGGGCGGCGCTACAGCTCGGCGGGCCCGTGAAATACCTGAGCGACGGCGAGATCGACGCGCGGCTGTTCGACGCGGCGTCGGCGAAGGGGTCCGTCTACGACCCGAGCGGCCCGGGGCTGGGCCGGGCGTGGGACTATTACCGTCACCGGGTCGGGGCGTGTTCCTGCGGCAAGGGAGACTGAACGTATGGCCGCGACGCCGCACCGGATCGACGTGCACGTGCACGCCCTGCCGGATTTCTACAAGGAAGCCAGCACGCGCGCCGGCCGCGGCGCCACGATCAGCTCGGGGTTTCCCGCATGGTCGCCCGCGGAGCATATCGCCTTCATGGACTCCCAGGGCATCGCCGCGGCGGTCTGCTCCATCTCGCAGCCCGGGGTGGACTTCGGCGACGCAACGGCGGCGGCGGCGTTGGCGCGGCGGTGCAACGACTACCTGGCGCAGCTCATCCAGCAGCACCCTGCCCGGTTCGGCGCCTTCGCGGTGCTGCCGCTGCCGGACCTGGCGGCGGCGCAGCGGGAGGCGGAGCAGGCGTTGGACGTGCTGAAGCTTGACGGCATCGGCCTGCTGGCGAGCTACGACGGCGTCTTCCTGGGCGATGCCAGCTTCGACCCGTTGCTGGCGCTGCTCGACGAGCGGGCGACGACAGTATTGATCCACCCGGCGCTGCACCCGTTGTCGAACCAGATCAGCAGCAGCTACCCGGCGTTCATGACGGAGTTCACGTTCGACACCACCCGCGCCGTGACCCACATGATCTTCTCCGGCGTGCTCGAACGGTTCCCGCGCATCCGCTTCATCCTGTCGCACGCCGGCGGCACGATCCCGTATCTCTCGTTCCGCCTGTCGATGGCCCCGCTGATCGACCTCAAGCGGTTCGGCCACCGCACGCCGGAGTGGGTCATGCAGCAGGTGCGCCGCTTCTGGTACGACACGGCGATCGCCGCCGGGCCGCAGGTGTTCGGCGCCTTGGATGCGGTGGCCGACCCGGCGCGCATCCTGTTCGGCAGCGACTGGCCGTACTGCCCCGCGACGGTGACGCAACGCTGCATCGCCGGGCTGGCGGACGTGTTGCCGGCGGATCGCGCGATGGCCGTGGAGCGCGGCAACGCCTTGGCGCTGTTCCCACGCTTTCGCCAGCACTAAGTGTCCGTTCGGAAAGTCTATCATGTTGAGGAGGGTTTTAGCTGAACGAGG
>CAXSFF010000632.1:0-3218 GCA_964236035.1 uncultured Acetobacteraceae bacterium | reverse complement strand
AGCATCGCTGTCGTAATTTCACACCATCGTCTTAACAACTGTTCATTTTCAATGATCGGCCGCAGCATCAAGGGCCGGATCGGCTCCTTCGTGCAGGAATGCGCTGCAACTTGCCGCCGCCTGCGCGATACCGTTCCAGGTAGCCCGGAACGATCATCTCGACCGGGGTTGCCTGCACGCCCAGCTCTGCGAGGCCAGGCATGCCGGGCGCCACCACGTTATCCTTGGCCAGCAGCAGCAACTGGTCGCGGGTGAATGGCTTAGTCGGCAGCAGCTCCGCGATCGACGCCTGGATGCGGGCCAACCCCATCGGGATTTCCACCAAGCGTCGCTTGCGACGGGTCTCCTGCACGATCCATGCCAGGATCTCGCGGAACGTCCACACCTTTGGGCCGCCCAGTTCGTAGACGCCACCCGCCGCCTCCGGCCGGGTCAGCGCCGCCAGCACGGCGTCGGCCACGTCGCCGACGTAGACCGGCTGCATCCGGGTGTCGCCGGCGATCACGGGCATGAACGGCAGCACTTGGATCAGGCCGGCGAAGCGGTTGAAGAACTGGTCCTCCGCACCGAACACCAGGGATGGCCGCAGCACCGTCGCCGCCGGCATCGCCGCACGCACTGCCGCTTCGCCAGCGCCCTTGCTCGACGCGTAGCGGCTGGGGCTGGCCGGGTCGGCGCCGATTGCGGACACTGCCACCATGCGGGCGACGCCGGCCGCCGCCGCGCTCTTGGCGATCAGCCCGGCGCCTTCGGCCTGCAGCCGGGTGAAGTCGCCGGCCTTCCGCTCGGCCAGGATGCCGACCAGGTTGACGACCAACTCCGCGTCCTCGACGGCGCGCTGCACGGTGGCCGGGTTGGTCAGCGAGGCGTACAGCGGCACGATCTGCCCGACCCGGCCCATCGGGCGCAGGAACATCGCCCCCTCCGGATCGCGCACGGCGATGCGGGTGACGTAGCCGGCGGTCGCCAGCCGCTTCACCACGTAGCGGCCCAGGAAGCCCGAGCCACCGAATACCGTCGCCACCTTCGAGTTGTGGACCGTCATGCGTGTTCCCATCCGGCGAGCGGCACCGGAGCGGCGCCATGCCGTCCTCCATATGCGGACGGCGCGGCCGTCTCAACCCATGGCCTGGGCGGGTAATCGTTGCAGGTCGACGTTGAACAGTATTAGCCGCCCGGTCTCGCCTCCTATAACGTGGACGGAATACATGGGGTTTGGCCAGGATGACTCTGAAAGCGCCGCCAGTCCCGACAACCGTTCGGCGTCAAAACGACGCGCGGCGGGTAGCCAACGAGGCTTATCCGTTCAAGTGCTGCGCCATCTGTGGCCTGCAGATCGCCACCTGCCTTCAGCTCGCCCATCTGGATCATGATGCGGGCCATAACGTGAAAAAGAACCTGGCCCGGCTGTGCCCGACGCATCACTGGATGTTCGACGCGGGTTTCTATCCGGTCGACGCCATCCGAGTTCTGCAAGACCACTGGCAGACGACGCTCGGCGTGCCCGACCATAAGGCCAAGATGAAGGACGCGGGGACCAAGGCGTTGGCAACGCGCCGTCGCCGGGCCGCCGCCGCCAAGGCCGTCGCTACACGGCGGGCGAATGCGGCTGACCGCCTTTGATGCGCAACCCTCATTCCGGCTGCTGCCACGAATGGTCATTGACGCCCCGATGGCCGCCCGCTACATCGCCGCTCCACTGCACGCCCCGAGTGCATGCCCAGGTGGCGGAATTGGTAGACGCGCAGGTTTCAGGTACCTGTGTCCGAAAGGACGTGAAAGTTCGAGTCTTTTCCTGGGCACCATCTCGCGGCTGACACAAGGCAAGTTCAACGAGGTCGCCCGTGTCGTCGACGCAGTTCCAGGCTAACGCGACCATCCACATCCACCAGCACGACCTTCCCGAGGGCGTGACGTTCGGCGATGTCGTGGCGGTCGACACCGAGACCATGGGTCTGAACCCGCATCGCGACCGCCTGTGCCTGGTGCAGCTTTCCGCCGGCGACGGCACCGCCCACCTGGTGCAGGTGATCCCGCCGGAGCACGGCGGCCGCGGGCCTGATTGCCCCAACCTGAAGCGCCTGCTCGCCGACCCGGCGGTAGTCAAGCTGATGCACTTCGCCCGCTTCGACGTCGGCATCCTGCAGCACGCGCTGAGCATCACCGTCACGCCCGTGCGCTGCACCAAGATCGCCGCTAAGCTGGTGCGTACCTTCACCGGGCGCCACGGCCTGCGCGACCTGTGCCGCGAGTTGCTGGGCGTCGAGATCAGCAAGCAGCAGCAGACCTCCGACTGGGGGGCCGCCGTGCTTTCGCCCGAGCAATTGGCATACGCTGCCTCCGACGTGCTGCATCTGCATGCTTTGTGGTCAAAGCTTGATGCGCTGTTGCGCCGTGAACACCGTCTGGAATTGGCAGAGGCGTGTTTCGCGTTCCTGCCGGCCCGCGCGCGCCTCGATCTGCTGGGATACATCTCTCCCGATATTTTTGCGCACGAAAGCTAGCTTTACCGCCACAGTTGGCATGAATTTTGAACCGAGCAGTCGCTTCTGTACGCCGTGGCGATTGACCGGCAGGCACCGGGCTTCCATACAAGGCGGATGACCGCCCTCGCCGCCGCATCCACCGACCTCGATGTAGCGCGCTCCGTGCTCGGCACCGAGGCCGCCGGGCTGCGCTCCCTGGCCGCCGCGTTGGACGGCAGCTTCGGCCGAGCGGTCGGGCTGCTGGCCGACTGCGCCGGACGCATCGTGGTGTCGGGGATCGGCAAATCCGGCCATATCGCCCGCAAGACGGCCGCCACGCTGGCCTCCACCGGCAGCCCGGCGATGTTCGTGCACGCGGCCGAGGCGTCCCACGGCGACCTCGGCATGGTGCAGCCAGCCGACGCGCTGCTGCTGTTCTCCAACTCCGGGGAGACCACCGAGTTGGCCGACCTGGTGGCCCACGCCCGCCGCTTCGCGCTGCCGCTGGTCGCCGTCACCGGGCGCCGCGACTCCACGCTGGCCCGCGCCGCCGACGTTGCCCTGGTGCTGCCCGCCGCCGCTGAGGCCTGCCCGATGGGGCTGGCACCCACCACCAGCACCACCATGCAGCTCGGCCTCGGCGACGCCATCGCCGTCGCGCTGCTGACCCGGCGCGGCTTCACCGCCACCGATTTCAGCGCCTTCCATCCCGGCGGCCGCCTGGGTGCGCGCCTGCGCCGGGTGCGCGAGCTG
>CAXSFF010000631.1:0-3224 GCA_964236035.1 uncultured Acetobacteraceae bacterium | reverse complement strand
GTAGCCGCGGAGGTCGGGCGCCACTACCGTGAAGCGCTCCGCCAACCGAGGCGCGACCTTGTGCCAGGTGACGTGCGTCTGCGGGTGCCCGTGCAGCAGCAGCAAAGGCGGCCCGCTGCCGCCGACGGCCACGCGGATGCGGGTCGTCCCCGCCTCGATGTCGCGCGTGTCGAAGTCCGTCAGGAAGGCGCTTGCCGCCATCGCTCAGACCAGCGACGGGAGGCGCTGCACCCCGGCCTGCGCCATGGTGCGACCCGCCTGCTCCATCGACCCGGCGGCGATCCCGCGGCAGGCGTCCTCGATCACGATCGTCTCGAACCCGGCGGCGCAGGCGTCGATGGCGCTCCACCCGACGCAATAGTCCAGCGCCAGGCCCGCCACGAACAGGCGGCCGACGCCGCGCTCGCGCAGGTAGCCGGCCAGCCCCGTCGGCGTCTTGCGGTCAGCCTCCTGGAAGGCGGAGTAGCTGTCGACATCGGCGCGGAAGCCCTTGCGGACGACCAGTTCCGCATGCGGCAGATCAAGTCCTGGCGCCAAGGCCGCGCCCGCCGTGCCCTGGACGGCATGGACGGGCCACAGCACCTGGCGGCCGTACGGCAGCTCGATCGTCTCGAACGGGGCGCGGCCCGGATGGCTGGCGGCGAACGAGACATGGCCGGCGGGATGCCAGTCCTGGGTCAGCAGGACATGGGCGAACATCGTGCCGAGGCGGTTGATCGGCGCGATCACGGCGTCGCCATCGGGCACCGCCAAGGTGCCGCCGGGCAGGAAATCCTGCTGCACGTCGACGACCAGCAGCATGTCGTTGGGCAACGGCTGCATCGGCACATCCTTCGGAACGGCGGCTGGGAGTCTCACGGCGGCAGTGTGCCGGGACTCGGGCCATGGCGTCCAGTTCCCGCCATCTGGATTGCGCCGACGAGTCGACGCCGTTATATCCGCTGGGCAATAACGATGGAGACGGTCGGGATGCGTCGTCGCGTTCTCCTGGCAACCCTGGCCGCGAGTTTCGGGCCAGCTCATGTCGCCCTGGCGCAGCCCGCGGCGGAGCTGACCGTGTTCGCCGCCGCCAGCCTGACCGACGTATTCAAGGACCTCGGCGAGCAGTGGCGCGCCCGTGCCGGGCAGACCGTGCGCTTCTCCTTCGCCTCCTCCTCCACCCTGGCGCGGCAGATCGAGCAGGGCGCGCCCGCCGACCTGTTCGCCTCCGCCGACCAGGCGTGGATGGACTACCTGCAACAGCGGCACCTGATCGTCGACACTACCCGGGTCAGCCCGATCGGCAACACGCTGGTTCTGGTGGCGCCCGCCGCCGCCGCCAAGCCGGTTGCGTTGGCCCGCGACACCGACCTCGTCAAGCTGCTGGGCGCGGACGGCCGCCTGGCGACCGGCGACCCGACCCACGTGCCGGTCGGCATCTACGCGCAGCAGGCGCTGACCTGGATGGGGCAGTGGGACGCGCTCGCCCCCCGCCTCGCCCGCGCCGACGACGTGCGCTCCGCATTGCTGCTGGTGGAGCGTGGCGAGGCGCCGTACGGGATCGTCTACGGCACCGACGCCGCCGTGGCGCCCGGCGTGACCGTGGTCGGCACCTTCCCGGAGGCCAGCCATCCGCCGGTCAGCTACCCGTTCGCCGTCACCCAGCGCGCCGCCGACGACCCGCAGGCCCGCGCGCTGCTCGCGTTCCTGAGTGGCCCCGACGCCGCGGCGTCCTACAAGCGTTTCGGCTTCAGCGTCCAGCCCTGACCTGGTGCCCGGCTGGCTGACGCCCGACTGGCTGACGCCTGATGAGTGGCAAGCGGTCCGGCTGAGCCTGTCGGTCGCCAGCCGCAGTGTGGCGTTCGGCACGCCGCTTGCCGTGCTGGCAGCCTGGCTGCTGGCCCGGCGGCGCTTCCCCGGCCGCTGGCTGCTCGACGCCTTCGTCCACCTCCCCCTGGTGGTGCCGCCGGTAGTGGTGGGATGGCTGCTGCTGGTGACGTTCGGCGTGCGTGGCCCCGTCGGCGCGCTGCTGCAGGACTGGTTCGGCGTGCGCCTGGTGTTCACCACGGCGGGCGCGGCGCTGGCGACCGCCGTGATGTCGTTCCCGCTCATCGTCCGCGCCGTGCGGCTGTCGTTCGAAGCGCTAGACCCGGGGCTGGAGGCGGCGGCGCGCACGCTGGGCGCTGGGCCGCTCGACCGCTTCGTGACGGTCACGCTGCCGCTGGCGGCGCCGGGCATCCTGTCCGGGGCGATCACGGCGTTCGCCGCCAGCCTCGGCGAGTTCGGCGCCGTCATCACCTTCGTCTCCAACATCCCCGGCAAGACGCAGACGCTGCCCCTGGCGATCTACTCCGCCATCCAGGTGCCCGGCGGCGAGGCCACCGCCGGCAAGCTGGCCGCCGTGTCGCTGGCGCTGGCGGTGGCCGGCCTAGTGCTGGCGGACCTGGTGGGCCGCCGGCTGAGCCGGCTGCTGGGGCGCAGCCCGGCGTGACCCTGGCGGTCGCGGTGCGGCACGGCTTCCCCGGGTTCCAGCTCGATGTCGCATTCGAGGCCGTGACGCCGGGCGTGACGGTGCTGTTCGGGCCGTCCGGCTGCGGCAAGTCCACCGTGCTGGCGGCGGTGGCGGGCCTGTTGCAGCCGCAGGCCGGGCGCGTCGTGCTGGACGATGCCGTGTCGCTCGACACGGCGCGCGGCGTCTGCGTGCCGGCCGAGCGGCGGCGCTGCGGCGTGGTGTTCCAGGAGGCGCGGCTGTTCCCGCACCTGTCAGTCGCCAGCAACCTGCGCTACGGCCTGCGGCGGGCGGCGCGCGGGGCCGCCGGGCCGGGTTTCGGAGAGGTGGTCGACCTGCTGGGCATCGCGGCGCTGCTGCATCGCCGTCCGGCGGCGCTGTCCGGCGGCGAGCGGCAGCGGGTGGCGCTTGGCCGCGCCCTGCTGTCGCGCCCGCTGCTGCTGCTGATGGACGAGCCGCTCGCCGCCCTGGACGCCGCGCGCAAGGCGGAGGTGCTGACGTTCCTGGCGCGGGTCCGCGACGCGCTGCGGCTGCCGATCCTGTACGTGACTCACGCGCTGGACGAGGTCGACCGCCTCGCCGACACGCTGGTGGTGATGGAGCGGGGCCGCGTGCTGGCGGCCGGCAAGCTGGCGGCGCTGTCGTCGCGCGCCGACCTGCCGTTCGCCGGGCGCGACGCCGGCGCCGTGCTGCCCTGCACGGTGGCGGGCCATGACCCGGCGCGCGGCCTGACCCG
>CAXSFF010000630.1:0-3225 GCA_964236035.1 uncultured Acetobacteraceae bacterium | reverse complement strand
AACCCCTTCGAAGTGCCGGACCAACTCAACCGCGCCGCCGCCCCCTTGGCGCAGGCGGTGCTGGGGATGATGCAGCCAGCCCGCGCCGGCAAGGGCGGCTGACACAGGAGAGTACCAATGCAAGCGGAATCCGGAATCACCCGCGGCGGCGACAGCCTGGGTGGCGTGGCGTGGGACGTGATGGGGCAGACCTACAGGCCCGTGCAGCTGTCGCAGGCGTCGTTCGCCTTCGACACGCTGTTCCCGCCGGGCACCTTCGTGCCGCCGCACATCCACCCCGATCAAGACGAGTTCATCCGCGTCCTGGAGGGCAGGTTCGACCTGTGGGTGGACGGCGAGGAGCTGGCGGCAGCGGCCGGCGACCTGGTGCGGCTGCCGATGGGGTCCAAGCACGGCATCTTCAACCGGTCCGCCGCATCGGTCCGCGCGCTGTTCTGGGTGGCGCCGGCCCGCCGCCTGTACGACCTGTTCGTGCAGCTCGACGGCCTGCGCGAGCCGGCGGAGGTCGCGCGCCGGTCGGCTGAATGCAACGTGCACTTCCTGCCGCCCGACCAATGGCCTGCCGCCCGCTACCTGCCAGCCTGATCCGATGGCCAAGCCCATCCTCATCGCCGGCGGCGGGGTCGGCGGCCTGACGCTCTCGCTGATGCTGCACCAGCAGGGCATCCCTTGCCGAGTGTTCGAGGCCGCCCGCGCCGTGCTCCCCTTGGGGGTGGGCATCAACGCGCTGCCGCATTCGATACGGGAACTCGTGGCCCTCGGCCTGCTGCCCCGGCTGGACGCCATCGGCATCCGCACCCGCACCCTGACCTACGCCAACCACCTGGGACAGCAGATCTGGTCGGAGCCGCGCGGCCTGCACGCCGGGCACGACGCGCCGCAGTTTTCCCTGCACCGCGGACGCCTGCAAACCATGCTGTGGGACGTCGCCGCCGAGCGCATGGGCGCCGATGCCCCCGTGTCGGGCCGCCGGCTGCTTGGCTTCACCCAGCACCAGGACGGCGTGGTGGCGCGCTTCCAGACGCCCGACGGCGCGGTCGAGACGGTCGAGGGCGCGGCGCTGGTCGGCGCCGACGGCATCCACTCCACCCTGCGCGCGGCGCTGCACGCGGACGACGGCGGCATCCGCTGGAACGGGATCGGCATGTGGCGCGGCGCGGTGGATTGGCCCGCGTTCGACGGCGGCGACAGCATGGTGATCGCGGGCGACGCCGTGGCGAAGCTGGTGCTCTATCCGATCGGACCCGGCGAGACGCCCGCCACGCGCCTGACCAACTGGGTCATCTACGCCCGCGTGGCGCAGCCCGGCGCATCGTTGCCGACACGGGAAAGCTGGTCGCGCCCGGGCCGCCACGAGGATTTCCGCCACCTGTCCGAACGGTTGAGCCTGCCCTTCGTCGACATCGCGGCCATGATCCGGGCCACCGCCGAGACCTTCGACTACCCGATGTGCGACCGTGATCCGCTGCCCTGGTGGACGCAGGGCAGGGCGACGCTGCTCGGCGACGCGGCGCATCCGATGTACCCGGTCGGCTCGAACGGCGCGTCGCAGGCGATCCTGGACGCGCGCTGCCTGTCCGACCTGCTCGCGGCCCGTCCGGTCGGCGAGGCGCTGGCGGAATACGACGCGGTCCGGCAGCCGGCGACGGCGGACATCGTCCGGTCCAACCGCAGCGGCGGCCCCGAGCGGGTGATGGACCTGATCGCCGCCCGCGCGCCGCATGGCTTCGCCCGGCTCCACGACGTGGCGACCGAGGCGGAGCTGTTCGGCATCGTCCGCGGCTACGCCCAGCTCGCCGGGTTCGAGGTGGCGCGGTAAGCGGCATCGACGTTGGCTGCTGCACTTCTCCTCCTCCCCTTGCGGGAGGAGGCCGGGAGGAGGGGTGACCGCACGCAACACATTGCCGCAGGCACCCCTCCCGCAAGGGGAGAAGGGTGGAAGCCGTTGCCGTCGGCACTCCTAACGGAATGTTTACCTGTCCAAGCCCATGCTGTCGCGACGAGGGGTGGATGCCCGCTCCGTCCGAACAGTTCGCAAGGTGGGTATCGATGGTCGTTGCTGAGGCGCTGCGCACTGGGCGGATGACAACGTGATCCGGTCGCTGCCGCAGCGGACGTTCATCCTGGTCGCTCTCGCGTGCCTCTCCCTGCTTGGGCTGGAGGGCTGGCGGGTCTGGCTGGCCTATGACCAGCAGCTGCAGGAGACCAGCACGTCGCTCGCCAACCTTGCCAGATCGCTGACGCAGCACGCCGAAGACACCGTGGAGCTGGCGGACACGGCCTTGCTGGGCATGGTCGAGCGGCTGGAGGTAGGCGGGACCTCGCCCGCCGCCCTCTCGCGGCTGGAAGCGTTGCTGCGGGCGCGAACGGCTTCGACGCCACGCATCCGCGACTTCATCGTCTTCGGCGAGGACGGGAATTGGCTAGCGACCTCGATGCCGGCGCACGGCGTGAACGACAGCGACCGGCCCTACTTCCAGCATCATCGCGACGACCCAGCACGCGGGCCGTTCATCGGCCCGCCGGTCCACAGCCGCTCCAGCGGGCGCTGGACCGTCACCGTCTCCCGCCGGTTCCAGCATCCAGACGGCAGCTTCGCCGGCGTGGCGATGGCGCTCATCGACATGGATTACTTCGCCCGGCTTTACGCGACCTATGACCTCGGCGCCAACCACTCGATCGCGCTCCTGACGACATCCGGCACCCTACTCGCCAGGGACCCGCCCAACGAAGCGTTCATAGGCCGCGACTTCTCGGACGCCATGGTGTTCACCAAGCTGCGCGAAGCCGCCGGCGGCAGCTACGAGACCCTGGCGCTGGTTACCGGCGTGACCCGCATTTCTGGCTACCGGGGGAGCGACCTGTATCCCTTGGTGATGTGGGTGGCGGTGTCGAAGGACCAGGCCCTCGCAGACTGGCGGGCCGACACCCGCGTGCATCTGGCGATCGCTGCCGTGCTCAGCGCCGGCGTGGCGCTGCTCGGCCTGCACCACCACCGGCGCGGCCGCCCACTGCCCGGCTGCGCCAGGAGGCGGCGCCCCAAAGGGCAGGGGCGCGGCCGACGCGGGCGCGGCGGCCGGCTTGGCGTCGTGGCCCTCCTCCACAAAAAAGTCCTTGACGCCTTTGGCGAGGTTATCGAAAATTTCCATAAGTAGTGCTGCGTAAAAGTTGCCTGCAAAGTAAGTCAGCAAAACGACGGGCCGGTGCCAAAACCAACTGCTCAAG
>CAXSFF010000629.1:0-3227 GCA_964236035.1 uncultured Acetobacteraceae bacterium | reverse complement strand
GACGCTGGCGCTGCACGCGCCGGACAAGGTGCAGCGGCTGCTGGTGGCGGACATCGCCCCCGTCGGCTACCCGTCGCATTTCGGCGCCTACGTGGCGGCGATGCTGCTGATCTCTCAGCATTCCACCCGCCGCGACGCCGATGCCGCGTTGCAGGCGGCGGTGCCCGACCCGGCGGTGCGCAGCTTCCTACTGCACAACTTCCGCACCGGCGTCGGCTGGCGCGTCGGCCTGTCCGAGATCGCCGCCGGGCTGGCGGACATCGAGGCATGGCCGGCGACGGAGCGGTCGTATCCCGGGCCGACCCTGTTCCTGACCGGCGAGCGGTCGAGCTACGTGCGCGACGCCGACCGGCCGGCGATCCGCGCGCTGTTCCCCGCCGCCCGCTTCGCCACGATCCGCGACGCCGGGCACTGGCTGCACGCGGAGCAGCCGGCGGCGTTCAACGCGGCGGCGGCAGCCTTCCTCGCTCCGTCAGAGGAGGGCCATTACGGGGCGGAGTAGGTTAGCGGGACCTGGTAGGAGATCACGGCCGCCTCCGTGCCCGGGTTGTGCTTGGTGACGCCGGCGTTGGAGGTGTGGCCGAACGAGGCGACCAGGCGGCTCTGGTCGTTGAACACGTAGCCGCCCTCGAACGTCGAACGGATTTCGAACACGGAACCAAGGTTCTTGCCGCGGCCGCGCTCGTAGGCGCCGACGCCGATCGATGGCGACAGCACGAAGTGGTCGTACACGGGGATGTCCAGCAGGATGCCGCCGCCGCCCCAGATCGAAGTGCGGGTGGTGATCTCGACGCCGGCCCAGGGCTTCACCTTCACGTAGTTCTCGAAATACGGCACCAGCGAGTAGCCGGAACGGTACTCCATGCGGAAATCGGCCGCGGAGCGCGCCTGCTGGTTCAGGATGTCGGTGCCGCCGGCACCCAAGCTTACCAAGGGAGGGTCGGCCGCCAGCGCGGGGGCGGCGGCCGTGAGGGCGGCGAGCAAGCAGATGACACGGATGCGCAAACCCTGGATTCCTTCTTGACGGCGGCAATGTCGCCGAATCCCGTCGCTGCGGCAACCTTGCGGGGACAGCAGGACCTGGGCGAAGAAGAGCGCCCGCTTCGCCAGCGCCTGTCGCGGCACACGGCTTGCACCGCTCGCTCGCGCGTAGCCTGGCCGCAGCGCCAGGGCGTGCCAGCAGCGTTCGTCCCGATGGGGCGTGCCGATAAATTCAGCAGAAGGTCGTACAATTGTCCTACGTGTCACCCGCCGAGTTTGGCGTTAAAATGGTCGATGCCGGCGAGGCCAAAGTGTTCATGTCCACGAGGGACACCTTGATCCGCGCCTACATGGCCGGCGCGCTGCTGGCCCTGGCCGCCGTGTTCGCCGTCACCGTGACGCAGCAGACGGGATACGCGATCATCGGCGCCATCCTGTTCCCGGTCGGCTTCTGCATGCTCTATCTGCTCGGGTTCGACCTGCTGACCGGCGTGTTCACGCTGGCGCCGCTCGCCCTGATCGACCGGCGGCCCGGCGTCACCCTGGGCGGCGTGCTGCGCAACTGGGGCTTGGTGTTTGTCGGCAACTTCGCCGGGGCGCTGACGGTGGCGTTGATGATGGCCGTGGTGTTCACCTTCGGCTTCCAGGCCGAGCCCAGCCCGGTCGGCAAGGTGATCGCAGGGATCGGCGAGGCGCGGACCCTGGGCTACAAGCACTATGGCGCCGCAGGGATGCTGACGCTGTTCATCCGCGGGGTGCTGTGCAACTGGATGGTGTCAACCGGGGTCGTGGGCGCGATGATGTCCAATTCGGTCAGCGGCAAGGTGATCGCGATGTGGATGCCGATCATGGTGTTCTTCGGCATGACCTTCGAGCACTCGGTGGTGAACATGTTCCTGTTCCCCTCGGCGCTGCTGATGGGCGGCAACTTCTCGATCGCCGACTACATCGTCTGGAACGAGATCCCGACGGTGCTGGGCAACATGGTCGGCGGGTTGGCCTTCGTCGGGCTGATGGTCTACTCGACGCACGTGCGGACGGCGCCGACGCGGGTTGCGATGCGGGGCGGCATGGCGGCGCCGGCGGAGTAGCAGGAGGCTGCCGCGCCCGAACCCACCGCTCAGCTAGCCGATCGGCTGCTTGATCTTCTTGCCCTCGTCGGCGGCCCGCCAAAGATACCAGGCCGCCGTGGTGCGGTACGGCGCCCACGCCTCGCCGATCACCGCGAGCGCGCGCGGGCGCGGCTGCTCCGGCAGCTCCTGCAGCCGTCGCCAGCCCTCCCGCACGCCGAAATCGTCGACCGGCAGCACGTCCGGACGGCCGAGGGTCGCGATCAGCAGCATCTCCACCGTCCAGCGGCCGACGCCGCGGATCACCACCAGCCGCTCGATCAGCGCCGCGTCGTCCAGCCCGGCGGCGTCGGCCCGACTCGGGATGACGCCGGACAGCGCGTGCGCCGCGATGTCGCGGATCGCCGCCACCTTGCTGCCGGAGAAGCCGCACCCGCGCAGGGCGGCGACCTCCGTGGCGAGCACCAGCTCTGGGGGCGGGAAGTCCGTGCCGGGGAACAGCGCGGTGAACCGGCCCAGGATGGTCTCCGCCGCACGGCCATGCAGCTGCTGGTGGGCGATGGCGCGCACCAGGGCCTCGTAGGGTTCCCGCGGCGACGGCTGCAGCCGGCAGGGGCCGATGCGGGCGATCAGCCGGGCGAACGCCGGGTCGGCGGCGGCGAGGTGGCGGGTCGCTGCGGCATGGCCAGCCGCGCCGGTGACGATCATGATTCGCGAGGCTTCATCATCCGCGGTTAATACGCTATGCTGATCCTCCGCAAGATGGGGGAGGACGGCCGCAGGGCCGCCGATTTCATGCGACACACGCAACGTTGGACCGATGACGAGGGCGAGGAGGCCGGCGCCAACCGCCAGACGGCGAGCCTGGCGGGGCTGGCGCTGACGTTGCTGCTGGTGGTGCTGGCGCTCGGCCTGACCCAGGTGCTGCGCCACAAGGCGGCGATCGAGGACTGCCTGATGGCGGGGCGGATCAACTGCGCCGTGCTGCTGGAGCAAGATCGCTAGTCATACCACCAGCCGTCATTGCGAGGAGCGCTTGCGACGAAGCAATCCAGAGCCGCGCGGCAGGTGTTCGTAGCGCAGTCCTGGGCGCGGCCCTGGATTGCCGCACCGCCAAGCGGCGGTTCGCAATGACAGGTATCACAGCAGGTTGGCGGCCAGGTTCACGGTCAGGGC
>CAXSFF010000628.1:0-3231 GCA_964236035.1 uncultured Acetobacteraceae bacterium | reverse complement strand
GACGCGGACAATCTCGTAGCCCATGTGCGCCACGGTCAGCGCGATGGCGGCCTCGATGCGCGCCTCCAGGCCGATGTGGTGCTGCGGTTCGTTGCTGTCGTCGAGGTCCAAGGGCGCGCCGTCCGAAGGTGAGGAAACACAAAAAGGCGGCCGGTTAGGGCCACCCTCCAAAAGCTGCGGAGAATGTCATGAGTGGGTGTTTTCTAGCGCAGGACGGCGGTTCGCGCAAGCTGCGGGACGGCGCATCCGTCCCGCCTTGGCAGACGGATCAGCTTTGCGACAGGCCGGCCCAGAACTTGCAGTGATGCTCGATGCGGAACTGGGCTTCCGGCAGTTGCTGGATGTAGTCCTTGAACGACAGCAGCGAAGGCATCAAGCCCTCGTTGAACCAGAACGGACCCTGGCCCAGGTTGGAGTCCGGGTTGCCGCTGGTCGCGAGATTGGTCCAGTAGTTGATGATGTAGCCCGACAGGTTGATGTCCTTCTGGTTCGTCAGACGCACGCCGGCGGGCGCCGTCACGCCGAACACGTAGGGCAGGTCGGCGGTGTGGTAGTCGCCGTAGCTCAGGCCCGGCTCCGGTGGCCCAAGCAACGATCCCTGCGCCGGGTTCACCTCGTTGAGCTCGTAGCCGTACACTGGCACGGCGCGCGACAGGGCCGCGCGCTTTTCCGAAGTCGGGCAGGCGACGTTGCCGTCCGTGTAGACCGCGGCGAGCGCCTGGATCGGGGACGGATAGGCCGAGAGCGGGTATTCGCCCAGCACCTTCAGCGCGCTGGCCCCGTACAGCGTCTGCAACTGCGCGCTGTAGCCGGCTGCGGTCAACGGGCCGCCCGCTGCCTCGATTGGCCAGACAAAGGCGGTGCCCTCATCGTGGTTGGTGCCGAAGATCACCGGGACATGGACGAACTTCCCGGACCGGTACGCCGCCAACGGCGCCTGCGGCACCACGACGCCGTCCACCACCGGCAGCGTGCTTCCCGGATTGGCCACAACAGGAGCCAGGAACGCATAGGCCGGCAGGGCCCGCAGGCAGGCCGCGACATCTGCGGCGCCAGCGCAGCCGACGGCTGCGACCACCGTCGCGCCGCCTGTGGCTTCCGACACGGCGATCGGCAGGCTCGGGATCAGGAAACCGGCGACGGAGCTTTCGATGATGGCGTGCTGATAAAGGCCTGCCGTGGCCGGCGCGGAGAGCTGGTACTCGATCGAGTCGGCCCCGGCAGACTCGCCGAACAGGGTCACGTTCGCCGGGTCGCCGCCGAACGCGGCGATGTTCTCGCGCACCCAGCGCAGCGCCTGCCGCTGATCCAGCAGTCCGTAGTTGCCGGAAACCTTGTTCGGGTTTTCCGCGTCCAGTGCCGGAGTGGTGAGGAAGCCGAGCGCGCCGACCCGGTAGGTGACCGTCACCACGATCACGCCGGACTGCTGAACGATATATTGGCTGTTGTAGTACGGGGATGACGCCGAACCTTGGACGAAGCCGCCGCCGGGAAAGTAGACCATCACCGGCCGGCCCGCCGCCACGGCGCCGACGGGAGCATAGACGTTGAGATACAAGCAATCCTCGCTGCCGGTGGCGACGGGGCGTATCTGCGGACAGACGGCGGCGACCTGGGTGGCCTGGATCGGCGTGGTCCAGGGCGCATGCGGCACCGGCGCGCGGAAGCGCAGGTCGCCTACCGGCGGCGCTGCATAGGGCACGCCGAGGAACTCGTTGACCGTGCCCACACTAAGCCCGACCACCGTGCCCTTGTTGGTTTTCACGGTAGGGGCTGCGGCCTGCGCCCAAACGGGCAGGGCGGCCATTATGGCGCTCGCCAGCAAGGCGGTGCGCAAACGGGATGCGAGACGCATGCATGGTCCTCCAGGGTCGCTTCGCGCCGTCTGGTGCGGCGCTGCGGATGCGGTGTCCATTGCCGCCCGGTAACCTGTCTGTCAACACGGCGGCGCGGCTCAGGCGCTCGGTATGGTCACGCCGATCATGTCCGTCTCCCGCACCAGCGCCGTCAGCCGCGCCTCGCCCCAGCCCTCGGTGCCAGGCGGGCGCAGCGGCAGCACCATCCAGCGGTAGTCGGCGGTGCTGTCCACCACATGGATCGCCGTGCCCGGCGGCAGCACGGTGCGCCATTCCGCCAGCACGCCCGCCGGGTCGCGGACGGCGCGGGCGCGGTAGCCGGCAGACTTGAACCAGAACGGCGGGTAGCCCAGCACGGCGCGCGGGTAGCAGCTGCACAGCGTGCAGACCACCAAGTGATGCAGCCCGGGCGCGTTCTCCAGCACGCCGAGCGGCGGCATGCCGCGCATCGGGATGCCCAGCAGCTCCGCCGCCGCCGACCCGTCGCGCAGCATCAGCGCGCGGTACTCCGGATCGCCCCAGGCGCGCGCCACCATCCGCGCGCCCTGGCCCGGCGCAGCCTGGTCGACCACCCGGATACGCTCGGCGATGTCGTCCTGCGACAGGATGCCCTTGGCAGCGAGCAGTTGCCGCACGGCGTCCAGCAGCCGGCCGCTTTCCGCCTCGATCGCCCTCATGCCGGCAGCAGCCATGGCTCGTACACCTCCACTATGATGTCGGCGGCACCCGGCCAGATCGCCCCGCCGTCGAACGCGACGTGATACAGGTTCAAGGACGCGGCCGGGCGGGCGAACGCCAGGTCCTCGGGGTTGGGGAACGCGCCGAGGTGGCGCAGCACGGTGCCGGGCCGTCCGCGCAGGTAGTGCGGCGTGCGGATGTGCACGGGGCCATGCGCCTCCGGCCAGTCGTCGCGCACGCGCACGGCGGCGCCAGGGGCGAACATCGTCATGGCTCCAATGCCGCCGACAGCTCCGCCTCGGTCAGCACGCCGCGCGCCAGGAGGTTGTCGGCGATGGAGCGTATCCAGCGCTGGTAGTAGCCGAGCCGGTGGTACTCCGCCTCGGGGATGGCCTCGATGCCGCGCCGCAACTCGTCAACGCTGAGCAGGCCTTGGGCGCTGAGCAGGCCGCGGATGGCGTCCACCTCGCGGTCGAAATCGTCCAGCGCGTGGGGGCTGGTGTCGATCGGCTCGCACAGGAACCTGGGCACGCCGCCGATGTCGTGGTGGGCGCGGAACTCTTGGTCGCCGGGTTCGTCCATGGCATCGCCCCGCTGTGCTGCGTTGGTTCTACTGCACCGCCTCGTTCGGGTAGATACCCCACATGGCGGTGCGCTGCAGCCAGCCACGATAGTCGCCGACCTGCACCTGGCACCA
>CAXSFF010000627.1:0-3233 GCA_964236035.1 uncultured Acetobacteraceae bacterium | reverse complement strand
GTGTGCATATGATTATGGTCTCACACGTTGGATAATGAGACAATATCCCTCTTCGCGCGGCAGCATGGGATGCAAATCTAAAGTCCAGACCAAGACGCTATTCTAAAACGTTCACGCAGGAATGGGACGATTCTGCCTCAGCGCAGCCGCCCCGCCCGCCACGGCATTCCACGCCGCCTGCGACAGCTCCTTGCGGGAGGCGAAGTCCAGCGGGTCGAGCGGCGGGTGCAGCAGCACCGTCGCCCGCATGCCGCGGCACTGCGCCAGCCGCCAGAAGTGCGGCGCCAGCGACATGCCGCCGTACCAGGCGAACATCGCACGGGTGCTGCGGTTGGCCGGCAACCCCGCCAGCCGGTCGTAGACGACGGAGACCGGCTGCACCAACGGCGGCACGACGCCCGTCGTGGCGCCCACTGTCACAATGGAGAAGAACGAGGAGCGGAACGGCAGCACGCGGCAGCCGTCCGAGCTGGTGCCCTCGGGGAACAGCAGCAGGTTGTCGCCGTTGGCCAGGCGCTGCTGCATCGCGTCGCGCTCGCGGCCGATGGCGCCGCGGGTGCGGCTGACGAACACGGTGCGGCCGAGGCGGGCCACCAGGCTGACGCCGGGCCAGCCGGCGATCTCCTCCTTGGCGACGAAGCACGCCTCCAGCCGGCCGCCCAGCACGGGGATGTCGAGCCAGGAGCCATGGTTGGCGGCGAACACCACCCGGCGGTCGCCATGGGCCAGCGGCGCGCCGGCGACCCGCACCGAAAGCCCGATGCAGCGGCAGAATACCGACCAGTACACCCGCGCGAACACCACCTTCGCCCGCCCGGGCAGCAGGACCAGCACCGCCTGGATCGAGCAGCCGACCGCCGTCCACAGCATTGCCGCCAGCCCGCGCGCCGCCGCCCGCGCCCAATGCACCAGGCGCCGGCCCAGCGGGTTGCCGTCGGGCCACAAGTCGACACTCGGCGGGGGGACCAGGCGTTGGCCGGATTTTACCATCATCGTGCCCGCCCCTTAACGTGCCGAGCGCGGCCGGACAATGCCACGCGGCCCTGCCATGGCTTTGGCGCAATGCCCGGTATACTGCCACACCCATGCCGCGCCGCCCGACCTTCCGCCCCCTCATGGCCTTGGCCGCCGCTGCCGTGCTGTCGCAACCGGCGGCGCGCGCGGCCGACCCGCAGCCCTACGCCGTCACCTTCGCCCCCACCGGCGACGCCGCCATCGACGCCGCGCTGAAAAGCAGCGCCACCCTCGACTCGCTGCGCACCAGCGCGCCAGCCGGGCCGTTCGCCCTGGTCAGCCGGGCGCAAGGTGACGTCGGCCGGCTGCAGGACGCGCTGCACAGCTTCGGCTACTACGCCGGCAAGACGGCCATCACCATCGAGGGCCACCCGCTCGACGACCCGGCGCTGCCCGACCTGCTCGGCGCGCTGCCCGCCGGCAGCACCGCCAAGGTCGCCATCGCGGTCGAGCGCGGGCCGCTGTTCCACCTGCGCCGGGTCAGCATCGACGGCACCCTGCCGCCCGCCGCTCAGGCAGCGCTCGGGGCGAAGCTCGGCGTGAAGCCCGGCGACCCGGCGGCGGCGGCGCCCGTGCTGGCCGGCCAGGGCAACCTGCTCGACGCCCTGCGCAACAGCGGCTACGCGCTGGCCAAGGTCGGCACGCCTGACGCCGTGGAAACCCCCGCCGCCGAGGTGCTGGACGTCACCTACCACGTCGATCCCGGCCCCCGCGTCGACATCGGCGCCATCAGCGTCAGCGGGCTGGTCGCCACCAACCAGAGCTACATCGACCGCCGCCTGCAACTGCGTCCCGGCGAGCTGTACGATCCCGTCAAGATCGAAAAGGCGCGCCAGGACCTCACCGCGTCCGGCATCTTCGCCAGCGTCAACGCCAGCGTCCCCGACCATGTGGCGCCCGACGGCACCCTCCCGCTGACCTTCAACGTGGTCGAGCGGCCGCGCCACGCCGTGGCGTTCAACGTCGCCTACTCGACCGACACGGGGGCGACCGGCGGCGCCACCTTCACCTATCGCAACGTGTTCGGCAACGCCGAGACGCTGACGCTGAACGCCGCCCTCACCCAGGCCGAGACGGGGGCGGAAATTCAGGCGCCCGGCTACAACGTCACCGTCACCTTCACGCAGCCCGACTGGCTCCGGCGCGACCAGACGCTGACCAGCAGCCTCGGCTACGTGAAGGAGAACCTGTACGCCTACAGCCGCAAGGCCGCCCTCGCCGGCGCCAGCGTCAGCCGCAGGATCACCGACCGCTGGTCCGCCAGCGTCGGCGTCAACGGGGTGGAGGAACGGGTGACGCAGGAGGGCGTGACCCGCAGCTACACGCTCGCCGGGGTGCCGCTCGGGGTGCGCTACGACAGCACGGGGCCGGACGGGCTGTTCAACCCGACGCACGGCATCAAGGCGGCGGTGACGGCGACGCCGACGGAGTCGTTCTCAGCCGGCGGCAGCTTCTTCACCATCGTGCAGGCGACGGGGTCGACCTACCTGAACCTGGCCGCCGAGGGCCGCAGCGTGATCGCATTGCGGGCGCTGGTCGGCACCATCCAGGGCGCCAGCACGTTCCAGGTGCCGCCGGACCAGCGCCTGTACGCCGGCGGCAGCGGCACTGTGCGCGGCTACAAATACCAGTCGGTCGGCCCGCGCTTTCCCAGCTACCGGCCGATCGGCGGTACCTCGATCGACGCCGCCACCATCGAGTACCGCCAGCGCTTCGGCGAGAGCCTGGGCGCGGTGGCGTTCGTCGACGCAGGCCAGGTCGGCACGACAAGCGCGCCGTTCACGGGCACGGTGCAGGCTGGCGCAGGCGTCGGCGCGCGGTACTATACCTCGATCGGGCCGATCCGGCTGGACGTGGCGGTGCCGTTGCAGAAGCGGCGCAAGGACGACATCGGCGAGATCTACATAGGGTTAGGGCAGGCATTCTGATGAAACGGGCGGGCAAGGTCGCGGCCTGGGTGCTAGGCGTGCTGGTGGGGCTGCCGCTGCTGGTGGCCGGCCTGGTGGTAGCCCTGCTCAACGTCGACCCGGGCCGGCGCCTGGTGGAGCGGCTGGCGGGTCAGCTCACCGGCGGCCAGGTCGTGCTGCAAGGGCTCGGCGGCCGCTTCCCCGACGCGCTGCGGCTGGCGCACGCCGAAGTGCATGACGGCCGAGGCGCCTGGCTGGTCCTCGACGGCGTGGCGCTGGACTGGTCGCCGACGCGGTTGCTGGCGAAGCAGG
>CAXSFF010000626.1:0-3235 GCA_964236035.1 uncultured Acetobacteraceae bacterium | reverse complement strand
GGCGAAGTGCCCGCCGTCCGCTGGCAGCATCTCCCCCGTCAGGATGATGACGGTGCCGCCGCCGGTCTGCGGCACGACCTTGATCTCTGCCGCCGCGAGGGGGTGGAGCATGCAGCAGCACAGCAGGAGGAAAAAGGACCGCACTTGTTTATCTTACCGTATCGATCACCGACGCACAGGGGCATTTCGTGCAATACTGATGGCATCAGCCAACGACTCGGGAACCCGAACCGCCGTCATTGCGAACCGCCGTTTGGCGGTGCGGCAACCCAGGGCCGCGTGCCGAACATCGGCCGGGTTGCCCTGGATTGCCGCGTCGCAAGCGCTCCTCGCAATGACGGCTGAGGGGGTGGGTTCCCCGCCAACCCAACAAGGCATCCCGTGACCGAAGACTTCGCCGGCACCATCGAGACCGCCCCGCTCGCCGACGCGCTCAGCGAGCGTTACCTCGCCTACGCCCTGTCCACCATCATGTCGCGCTCGCTGCCGGACGTGCGCGACGGGCTGAAACCCGTGCATCGGCGGCTGGTCTACGCCATGCACCAACTGAAGCTCGACCCGGCGGCCGGCTTCAAGAAATGCGCCCGCGTGATCGGCGACGTGATCGGCAAGTACCACCCGCACGGCGACGCCTCCGTCTACGAGGCGCTGGTCCGCCTGGCGCAGGACTTCGCCGCCCGCTACCCGCTGGTCGAGGGCCAAGGCAATTTCGGCAACATCGACGGCGATAACGCGGCTGCCATGCGCTACACGGAGGCGCGGCTCACCGAGGTCGCCAAGGCGATGCTCGGCGGCATCGACGACGACGCCGTGGACTTCCGCGCCACCTACGACGGCGAGGAGAGCGAGCCCGTGGTGCTGCCCGCCGGGTTCCCCAACCTGCTGGCCAACGGGGCGACGGGCATCGCCGTCGGCATGGCCACCAGCATCCCGCCGCACAACGCCGGCGAGGTGTGCGCCGCCGCCCTGGCGCTGATCGCCAACCCGGCCGCCACCACGGCGGAGCTGCTGGCGCACTGCCCCGGCCCCGACTTCCCGACCGGCGGCGTGCTGATCGAGGACGCCGCCTCCATCGCCGCCGCCTACGAGACGGGGCGTGGCGGCTTCCGGCTGCGGGCGCGCTGGGAGCGCGAGGCGCTGAAGAACGGCGCCTGGCAGGTCGTGGTCACGGAGATGCCGTACCAGGTGCAGAAGGCGCGTCTGATCGAGCAGATGGCCGAGCTGCTGGAGGCCAAGAAGCTGCCGCTGCTCGGCGACGTGCGCGACGAGAGCACCGAGCAGGTCCGCCTGGTGCTGGAACCCAAGGTGCGCACCATCGAGCCGGCCGTGCTGATGGAGACGCTGTTCCGCGCCACCGCGCTGGAGACCCGCTTCCCGCTCAACATGAACGTGCTGGTCGCCGACCGCACGCCCGGCGTGATGGGCCTGCGCGGCGTGCTGCAGGCCTGGCTCGACCACCGGGTCGAGGTGCTGGAGCGCCGCTCCCGCCACCGGCTGGCGGCGATCCTGCGGCGGCTGGAGGTGCTGGACGGGTTCCTCGCCGTGTTCGCCAACCTCGACGAGGTGATCCGCATCATCCGCGAGGAGGACGACGCCAAGGCCGGGCTGATGCGCGGCTTCAGCATCAACGAGGTGCAGGCGGAGGCGATCCTCAACATGCGGCTGCGCTCGCTGCGGCGGCTGGAGGAGATGGAACTCCGCAAGGAGCACGCGGTGCTGGAGAAGGAGCGGCGCGGGCTGGTGGCGCTGCTGGACAGCCAGAAGCTGCGCTGGAAGCGCATCGGCGAGGAGGTCAAGGCGATCCGCGACAAGTTCGGCGCCGGGCCGTTGGGCACCCGGCGCACGCTGCTGGCGGGGGTTCCGGACGCCGTCGACGTGTCGGTGGAGCTGGCGGCGGAGCGCGAGCCGTTGACGGTGGTGCTGTCGGAGAAGGGCTGGATCAGGGCGGTGCGCGGGCACCTGGCCGACCCGGCCGAGCTGAAGTTCAAGGAGGGCGATGCGCTGCGCACGCTGGTGCCGTGCCAGTCGACCGACCGGCTGTGCCTGTTCGCCAGCTCCGGCCGGGTCTATACCTTGCGCGCCGCCGAGCTGCCGCGCGGCCGTGGCGACGGCCAGCCGGTGCGCCTGTTGGCGGAGATGGCCAACGCCGACGAGATCGTCACGCTTTTCGTCTGGCGCGGCGCGGTGCGCTGGCTGGTGGCGTCCTCCGCCGGGCGTGGCTTCGTGGCGAGCTCGGACGACCTGCTGTCGGAGCGCAAGGCCGGCAAGCAGCTGATGATCCTGCGCGCCGGCGAGACGGCCGCCTTGTGCCTGCCGGCCGAGGGCGACCACGTCGCCGTGGTCGGCGACAACCGCAAGCTGCTGGTGTTCCCGCTGGCCGAACTGCCCGTGCTGTCGCGCGGCGCCGGCGTACAGCTACAGAAATACCGCGATAGCGGTCTGCGCGACGCCCGCGTGTTCACCCTGGCTGGCGGCCTGTCCTGGCGCCTGGGCGAGAAGACCCGCACCGAGACGGCCCTGCGCGACTGGACCGGCGAGCGCGCCCAGGCGGGACGGCTGCCGCCCAACGGGTTCCCAAAAAGCGGGCGGTTCAGCGGCTGACGCTCTCCGGCTGCACCGTGACCCGGCGCGCGCCGTAGGACAGCCAGACCCGGTTGCCGCGCAGCCAGTCCGCCCCCAGCAGCATGTCGGCGAAGGTGAGCCGCAGCGGTGCGATGGCGATTGCTGGCGCCGCGTAACGGGCAGCGCCGATCTGCATGTCGGCGAACCGGTGCTGGTGCGACGCCAGCTTGGTTCCGTCGACCCCCGTCGACTCCCCGGACCGGTCACGCGCCAGCGCCGCCGCGTCGACGCCGATCCGCGCCGCCGCCTGCTCGCCCAGCACCGACCGGCTCGCCCCGCTATCGACTATCGCGGTGACCTTCTGGCCGTCGAACCGCACGGGCACGATCAGCAGCCCACGGCCATAGAGCTGTGCGGTCACGGATGTCTTGGCCCCTTGCCACGGGACATAGTCGCCGTTGCAGCCCTGCACGCGATACAGCGCCATCCTGCCCCGCGGCAGGTCGAACTCGACGTCGAAATCACTCAGCCAATCCGCCCCGAGCAGGCCCGAGGCCGCCAGCGCCGCGCCCTGGGTCACCGGCAACGGCCCGACCGCAGCGCTCTGGTCCATCACCTGCATCCCACCAAGTTCGAGCGTTTGCACCCGGGCGTTCTGGGTGGTGATGGTGCC
>CAXSFF010000625.1:0-3247 GCA_964236035.1 uncultured Acetobacteraceae bacterium | reverse complement strand
TTCGGCGGGCGGCTCGGCACCTATCGCTACCTCGACATGCACCAGGCGATCGGCGCGGCGCTGAAGGCGTTCGACCGCGAGCTGATGCCGCTGGTCAAGGCGGCCTGATCGCGAGTGCACTGCTCCTCCTCCCCTTGCGGGAGGAGGCCGGGAGGAGGAGTGGCCACATCAGCCACCCTGCGCGGCCACCCCTCCCCCAGCCCCTCCCGCAAGGGGAGGGGAGAAGGGTTAGACATCATTGGTGTCAGACATGCAGGTAGGCGTCGAGCACGTCAGGCGCCGCCGCCAGTTCGGCGCTGCTGCCGGCCCAGACCGTGCGGCCTTTCTCGATCACGGCGATGCGGTCGGACAGCCGCAGCACGGCCGCCAGGTTCTTGTCGATCAGCAGGATGGACTGCCCCTCGGACTTCAGCGCCGCCAGCACAGCCCAAATCTCGGCGCGGATCACGGGGGCCAGCCCCTCCGTCGCCTCGTCCAAGATCAGCAGCGCCGGGTTGGTCATCAGCGCGCGGCCGATCGAGAGCATCTGCTGCTCGCCGCCGGACAGCCGGTCGCCGAAGCTGCGGCGGCGCTCGCGCAGGCGGGGGAACAGCGCCCACACCCGCTCCAGCGTCCAGCGCGGCGCGGCCGACCCGCGCGGGGTGGATGTCGCGACCAGGTTCTCCTCGACGGTCAGGGTCGGGAAGATGTGCCGCCCCTCCGGCACCAGGCCGATGCCGCGCTGCGCCACCCGGTACGGCGGCAGCCCGGCGATCGAGCGCCCGGCGAACGCCAGCGTGCCGGCCCGGCGCGGCAGCAGCCCCATGATGGTGGCGACCGTGGTGGTCTTGCCCATGCCGTTGCGGCCGAGCAGCGCCAGCACCTCGCCGTCGCCGATGTCGAGCGACACGTCGAACAGCACCTGGCTGCCGCCATAACCGCCGGCGAGGTTGGCGACGCTCAGCGTCACGCCATCTCGTCCTCGCCGAGGTAGGCGGCGCGCACCTCCGGATGCTCGCGGATGTCGGCGACGCTGCCCGTGACGACGATGCGGCCATACACCAGCACGGAGACGCGGTCGGCCAGCGCGAACACGGCGCGCATGTCGTGCTCCACCAGCAGGATGCCGAACCGCTGGCGCAGGGATCTCAGCAGGCCGATCAGCCGCTCCGTCTCCTCCGCGCCGGCGCCGGCCAGCGGCTCGTCGAGCAGGATCACGCGCGGTTCGGTCGCCAGCGCCACCGCGATCTCGAGCTGCCGCTTCTCGCCATGCGACAGGCTGCCCGCCAGCGTCCCGGCGCGCCCGCCGAGGCCGACCTGGTCGAGCGCCGCCATCGCCGCCGCGTTCAATGGGGCCTCGCGCCGCACGGGGCGGAAGAAGCGGAACGAGGAGCCGTGGCCCGCCTGCGCCGCCAGCGCCACGTTGTCCAGCGCCGTGAAGCCGGGGATGATGCAGGTGACCTGGAACGAGCGCGCCAGGCCGGCGCGGGCGCGGCGCGGCATCGGCCAGGCGGTCACGTCCTCGCCGCCGAACAGCACGGCCCCGCTGTCCGGGCGCAGGGTGCCGCTGACCTGGTGGATCAGCGTCGTCTTGCCCGCGCCGTTGGGGCCGATGACGGCGTGGATCTCGCCGGGCAGCACGGTCAGCGACACGTCGTCGGTGACGACGAGGCCGCCGAAGCTCTTGCGCAGCCCCCGTAGCTCAAGCATCGGCGGGCTTCGCGGCAACGGGCCGGCGCATGCCCCGCAGCGGCAGCGCGGGCACGCCGGCCAGACCCTGGCGCAGGAACAGCACGGACAGCACCAACAGGGGGCCGAACACCAGCCGCCAGTACACCAGCAGGTGCGACAGCCACTCCTCCAACAAGACGATCGCGAGCGCCCCCAGGATGCCGCCGTACAGGTGCCCGGCGCCGCCAAGGATCACCATGAACAGCAACTCGCCCGAGCGCTCCCAGGCCAGCGTCGCCGGCGAGACGAACTCGTTGGCGTTGGCCAGCAACGCCCCCGCCAATCCCGCAATCGCGCCGGCCAGCACATACGCCACCAGGCGGTATGGATACGGCGAGAAGCCGACCGCCTGCGCGCGCAGCGGGTTCTCCCGCGCCGCCCGCAGCACGCGGCCGAAGCGGCTGTCGAGCACGGCGGAACACAGCAGCCACACGCCGGCAAGCAGGCCGAGGCAGGTGAAATGGAACGCCAGCCGGTTCTCCAGCAGCGCCGTGCCGAACCACTGCGTGCGCGCGAACAGCGTGTAGCCGTCGTCGCCGCCCAGCGTGGACAGGGAGGCGGCGGTGAAGAACGCCATCTGCCCGAACGCCAGCGTGATCATGATGAACTGCACGCCGCTGGTGCGCATCGAGATCGCGCCCGTGACCAGCGCGAACAGCGCCGCGGCCAGGATCGCGACGGGGAACACCACGGACGCGTCCGTGGTCCCGGCATGGTCCAGCGCCGCCACCGCGTAGCTGCCGATGCCCACCATCGCCGCGTGGCCGAGGCTGACCAGGCCGCCGCCACCCACCAGCAATGACAGGCTGACCGCCGCCATGCCGAGGATCATCGCGCGTGCCAGCAGCGTCAGCGCGAAGCCGCTGCCGAAGCCCAGGGGCGCCGCCGCCAGCGCGAGCAGCATGGAGACGGGCACGGCCTGCCGCAGCAGGAAACGCATCAGGCGCGCCGGACGGGGAACAGGCCGACCGGGCGGAAGAACAGGATCGCCGCCATGGCGACGTAGACCAGCATGGAGGCCAGCGCCGCGCCCGTCTGCCGCGCGGCCGCCGGGTCGAGCACGAGGCGCATCAGGTCGGGCAGCATGGCGCGGCCGAAGGTGTCGAGCAGGCCGACCAGCAGCGCCGCGATGAAGGCTCCGCGAATGGAGCCGATGCCGCCGATCACGATCACCACGAACGCCAGGATCAGCACGCTGTCGCTCATGCCCGGCGCCACGGCGAACACGGGGCCGGCCAGCGCGCCGGCAAACCCGGCCAGCATGGCGCCGAAGCCGAACACCACGGTGAACAGCCGCCGGATGTCGATGCCGAGCGCCGACACCATGGCGGCGTCGCTGGCGCCGGCGCGCACCAGCATGCCGATGCGCGTGCGCTCCACCAGCAGCCACAGCAGCAGCGCCACGCCAAGCCCGGCGCCGATGATCGCCAGGCGGTAGGTCGGGTAGACCAGCCCGGGCATCACGGTGATACCGCCGCTCAGCCCCTCCGGCTGCAGCACGTTCAACGGCGCGCTGCCCCACAGCGCCCGCACCGCC
>CAXSFF010000624.1:0-3248 GCA_964236035.1 uncultured Acetobacteraceae bacterium | reverse complement strand
TTGGCGCCGGGACCGGACCCGCGCGCAGCCACGCGCAGCGCCCGGCTTCGGGCGTGAGCATGGCGAGCACGGGGAGGACCCACTCCTTGCCCGCAGCGAGCACCGTGGCACTTTCTTTCTGGCTTCCTTGCGGAGTCGGGTCGTCGCTGGCCTGAAAGTTATCCACAGGCTCGCGCGCACGCGTCCTAAGGATTCTCTTAAGGATTCAAGTGTTCGGAGGCTTTTTTCCCTTTGTTTTCAAAGTTTTACCTTGTGGATACCCGACTAATGGGGGGCTTATCCCGACTAATGGGGGGAGTTACGACCTCCTATCCCGACTAATGGGGGGCGTCCCAGCTTGATTATAAAAAGACGGGTCGGTTAATATTCCCGGCATGAGGCACATGCTCCCGCAAGCTTCTAGCCCCCCTGTCGGTCGCACCATGCGGGCAGCCCATATACGTCCGCAGGAACACGGGGGCGGCGAGGGCATGGTCAAGGCTGGTGAGCTGGTGGAGGCGACGTTCCCCGAGGGCGCCACGCTCTCGGCCGTGGCGCGCAAGGTGCTCGTCCTGCTGCTCGCCAAGGCCGCCGGCGACGCCTGGCAGGACCAGGAGCACCAGATCACCAAGGGCGAGCTGCGCGGCAGCCACAAGGGCAACGAGCGGCTGGCGCGGGTGCTGGACGAGCTGCAGCGGGTGCTGCTGCGCATCCGGGTCAAGTCGCCGCGCGGCCATGACGCCGTGCTCGTGGCGCCGATCATCGCGCAACGCATCGAGGAGCTGGACGACGACGCCCGCTCGGTCGTGTTCTGGCGCTTCTCCGAGCCGATGCGCCGGGTGATGCAGTCGTCCGACCACTACGCCGAGATGCAGCAGCAGGCCGTGCTGGCGTTCGAGAGCCGCTACAGCGTGACCCTCTACGAGTATGGCTGCCTGCTCTACCGGCGCCAGCACCCAACCTGGCAGGGCAGCATGGCCGAGCTGCGCGAGCTGCTGGGCGTGCCGGCTGGCACCTACCGCGACTGGACGGACCTGAGCCGGAAGACGCTGGACATGGCGAAATCCGAGATTGACCACATCGCGCCGTTCACGCTGACCTGGCGGGAAAGCCGCCGCGGCCGGGCCGTGGTGGCAGTTGAGCTGCGCTTCGAGCCAAAGAACCCCGAAGCCGCCGCAGCGGCCAGGGCGGAGCTGAACAGCCCCCGCACGGGCCGCAAGGTGCGGCGTGACGAACAGACCATGGTGCCGCCTGCTTCAACCCGGCGGCAGCTTGACTTGGTGGAGGCCCTGGCCGCCCTCGAAGGCGGCCACGCGCCGCCAGATGCCCACCCGCCTGGCCGAAGCAACACGACTGCGGACATGATCGCCAGGGCGGCAGCACTAGCAGCGCGTCAGGAGTAGGAGGGACACCATGCCGGACGGTTCGGCGATGACGGGGGCACGCCATCGCCTGCTGCGGCACCTGCGCGCGCATCTTGGACCATCGAGGGGAAAGCCCCGATGAGCGACACCGCCCTGTCCGACCTGACCATCCGCCAGGCCCTGGCCCGGATCGACCGCACGCAGGCCGAGACGCGCAAGCTGCTGGCTGAGCAGGGCAAGCAGATCAGCGAGCGGGCGGCCCTGCCCTTCCAGGCCATGATCTCCGGCATGGCGGCCGGCGGCGCCCTGGTGGCCGGCACCGTGGCTCTGATGAAGCTGGTGGGGGGATGACCCTCAGCCGCCTGCGGGGAGTGCCTGGATGCCCCGGGATGGTCGCAGCACAGCTTGTCTGGGGACCCTGGCGGCGGTCCACCTGGCTCGCCCTGCGCCGGATGGACGGGTGCGGGAGACTGCTGCGGCAGGGGTCAGGTCCAGCGCCGGGCGTAACGACCCCGGCAAGTCCTCGCGGCCTACTGGCGACCCCTGAGCGGGGCTGGATACTGCCCCTGGCCAAGTCCCCGCGCGGCTCCGCCTGCTGGCGGGCTTGGGGACTGTTGCAGGACTTCCCCGGGACTTCCCCGCCCTTTCCATAATGCGCATTCGGCGTTGCTGCGGTGCAGCATGGGCACGTTCTACCTTGAAGCGTGACAACCCCACCTTCTCAGCATGTTGTCCTACTTTGCGGGTAGCGTCATAGGTGTTGGGTGAGGCCCAGCTATGACCGCAGGGTCGCCTGTTGACTGGACGACTGTTGACCAATCCTGACCAATCCGGACCGGTCGCCCGCCTAAAGGACGGCTAGCCTCGAAGTATGATCAATGCGAACGCTGTCGACCTTGATGCCTCCGGACCGTCCAGACTACCGGCCAAACTTTTCGCACGTCCCTGGCTCCTGAGCGTTCTTGTCGCATCGGCGGCCATCCTGACTGTGTTTCCCGTTCAAGTGCTGCTCGGGACGGCACCGTTCTGGGACAACCCACGGGGTATCGTTGGTGGCTCCCTGGCGGACATGGCAGCGGCACAGTCCGGCTACTACGCCTACGTTCGGGATGTCTGGCGTTGGCCCTTGTTCCAGGCCGCAGGAGTTGGGTCCAACGGGGGCAATATCACCTTAACGGACAGCATACCGATTGTCGCGCTGGTGGGGCGGCTGTTGTTCCTGGCAACCGGCAAGATCATCCCGCTCTATGGGCTTTGGTCCGGGCTGTGCGTCGGCGGAATGGCGCTGGCCTTTACCGGCCTAGTAAGGGCGCTTGGAGCACGCAGCCCGATCGCTGCAGGCGCCGCTGCCATCATCGGCGTCTCCATGCCGGCATTCCTGGCTCGTTGGGGACATCTGGCGCTGATGGCTCAGGCTCTGATACCGCTGGCGCTCATCGTTTACCTCCGGATGCGCAATACCCCGCGCCTGCACGTGGGTTCCACTGTGTGCCAGTCATTGACGTTGTGCCTTGGAAGCCTGCTTGTACACCCCTACCTTTTCCTGATGGTTGCCGGGATTGTCGTGGCTTCAATACTGCAAGCTGTCACGGACCAGCGACTTCCGCGGCTCCATGCGGCCAGCGTGCTTGTCGTGCTGATCAGCGCCGTAGCCTGCATGATGGTGGCGATGGGCTATGGCGGGTCGAGCGTGGCGGCATCCGACGATGGCTTCGGAATTTACTCAGCCAATCTCCTTTCGCTGGTCGCGCCGTCCAGCGGGTCCCTCCTTGGTAGCATGACGTTCACCATCGACGGGACGGGAGGCCAGTATGAAGGCATGGCATTCCTTGGAACCGGGGTAATGATCCTTGCCATGCTGGCCCGCCACAGCATCATCCCAACCCTGGTAGCCGCGTGGTGGCG
>CAXSFF010000623.1:0-3252 GCA_964236035.1 uncultured Acetobacteraceae bacterium | reverse complement strand
CGACCGGCGGCTCGTGGAGGAACACGCCCCAGGGGCCGAGCAGGGCTCCGTCCTCGCGCGCCGTCGTGAAGGCGCCGAAGCCGTGCGCGATCTGGCGGCGGTTGCGGTCGTACAGCGCGCGCTGCTCCGGGGTGAGCCGGTCGGGCGGCAGGGTCGGGAGGCGCATCCTGGATCTCCGTCGTTCAGGCCATGAGCAGGCGGTCGGGGGTGATGGGCAGCTCCCGCATCCGATGGCCCGTCGCGTGCCAGACCGCGTTGGCGATGGCGGGCGCCACCCCGCACAGGCCCAGCTCGGCCAGCCCCTTGACGCCGAGCGGGTTCATGATCCGGTCCTCGCTCTCGACGAAGATCGCGTCGAGCTCGCCGATGTCGGCGCAGACCGGCACGAGGTACTCGGCGAGGGTCGCGTTGGCGACGCGGCCGAGGCCTGCGTCCCACTCCGCCTCTTCCAGCAGCGCCATGCCGATGCCGCCGACCATGCCGCCGATGCACTGGCTGTGCGCGAGCCGGGGGTTGACGATGCGCCCCGCGTCGTAGGCGCCGATCAGCCGCGCCACGCGGATGGTACAGAGGTCTGGGTCGACGCGCACCTCGGCGAACACCGCGCCGAAGCCGGCCGAGCTGTGCGTCTTCGCCTCCTCGCCGGGCGCGGCGCTGGCCTCCGCGTCAAGGCGCTGCAACCCGGCGCCGCGGAGCAGGCTCCCGGGATCGTTCGTGCCGCCGCCGAGGTCGGCGAGCCTCGATGTCAGGGCCGCACAGGCCGCCTGCACCGCGGAGCCGACACTGGCCATCGTGGTCGAGCCGCCATGTTCCTTGGCGGCCGGGAACGTGGAGTCCCCGAGTTCGAACCGCACCTGCTCCACCGGCAGGCCGAGCGCGTCCGCCGCGACCTGAGTCGCCGAGGTGTAGGTGCCCGGCCCCATGTCGGTGGTGGCGCAGCGCACGGTGGCGGTCCCGTCCGCGAACAGCGTGGCGGACGCGGACGTCGGGTAGCGGGCGACGTGGTAGATCACGGTTGCCATGCCGAAGCCCACCAGCTCGCGGCCGTCGCGCATGGCGCGCGGCTCCGGCACGCGGCGCCGCCAGCCGAACCGCTCCGCCCCCTGCCGGTAGCACTCGCGCAACGCCTTGGAGGACCAGGGCAGGTCCTTCGTCGGGTCGCGCTCTGCGTAGTTGCGCAGGCGCAGCTCGATCGGGTCGAGCCTCAGCGCCTCCGCAAGCTCGTCCATCGCCATCTCCTGCCCGATCAGCCCGCTCGCCCAGCCCGGCCCGCGCATCGGGCAGGGCGTGCTGACGTGCATCGGCACCAGGTCGTAGCGGGTGCGCCGGTTCGGGCAGGCGTAGGTCGTGGCCGTGGGGGCGAGCGTGCCCTCGGCGAACTCCTCGTAGGTGGAGGTCTGGCCGACGACCTCGTGGATCATGGCGGTGAGCCGGCCGTCGCGCTCCGCGCCGAGCGCCACGCGCTGCCGCGTCTCGGGGCGGAAGCCGATGGCGGTGGAGAGCTGGCGCCGGGTCAGCTCCAGCCGCACCGGGCACCCGGCGCGGCGCGCGGCCATCGCGGCGAGTGTCACGTGCGGCCAGGTGCGCAGCGCCGACCCGAAGGCGCCGCCGACGAACGGGCTGATCACCCGCACGTCGCCGGGCGCGATGCCGAAGCGGCGGGCGATCTCGTCGCGCTCGTTGCCGACCCACTGCGTCTTGCTCCACAGCGTCAGCCGGCCGTCCCGCCACGCCGCCACGGTGGCGTGCGGCTCCATCGCGGTGTGCTGCTCGCGCGCCTGGAGGTAGCTCGCCTCGACCCGGACCGGCGCCGCGGCGAAGGCGGCGTCGGGGTCGCCCTGCCTGGTCTCGGGGCCGCGCCCCTTCTTCGCGGCGGCCTCGGAGGCCGGCCTGGCGAGCACCGGATCGAAGCGCACCCGGGGGTCGGGGTCGGGGGCGTAGGTCACGCGGACGAGCGAGGCCGCGTGGAGCGCCTGCGCCTGCGTCGTCGCCACCACCAGCGCCACCGGCTGGCCGCTGAACCGGATCTCGGCGTCCTGCAGCACGCGCAACTGCTCGCCCGCGACCGGGTCGACGGCGGGCCGTTCGGCGGGCTGCTCGTAGGGCAGCCGGTCGGCGTCGAGGTGGGTGAGCACGAGCAGCACGCCGGGCGCGCGCCCGGCGGCAGCGGTGTCAATCGCGGTGATCCGCCCGGCCGGGACCGTGCTGTCGTGCGTCGCGGCGTAGGCGAGGCCGTCGGGGTGGAACTCTGCGGCGTAGCGGGCCGCTCCCGTGACCTTCGCCGGCCCGTCGACGCGCGGCAACGGGGCGCCCACGGCGTTCACGCCGTTCCCGGCGGTCACGCGAGCCCCGCCGTCTCTGCCAGGGCGCGGGCGACGGTGCGCCGGATCAGCTCCGGCTTGTAGGCGTTGCGCCCGCGCGGCACCGCGCCGTCCGCGGCGCGCGCCGCCGCCTCCTGCACGAGCGCGGGAGTCAGGCGCCGGCCGCGCAGCGCCGCCTCGACCTGCGGCAGCCGCCACGGCCTGGTCGCGACGCCCCCGACCGCGATCCGCACGTCGCGCACCGTCGCGTCCTCGCCGAGGTCCAGCGCCACCGCGGCCGAGGCAATCGACCACTCGAAGCTCGCCCGGTCGCGGACCTTGAGGTAGCGCGAGCGCCGCGCGGCCGGGCCGCTCGGCACGTCGATGCACAGGATCAGCTCGCCCGGCGCCAATTGCGTCTCGACCTCGGGCGTGTCGCCGGGGAGGCGGTGCAGTTCGGCGAGCGGGATCGTGCGCGCCCCGCCCGGACCGGCGATTCCAAGCGTCGCGTCGAGCACCAGCAGCGCGTTGGCGAGATCGCCCGCGTAGGTGGCGATGCAGTGCTCGCTGCCGCCGAGCACCGCGTGGAAGCGGTTCTGCCCGTCCAGCGCCGGGCACCCCGTCCCCGGCTCGCGCTTCCCGCACGGCGCGCCGGGGTCGCGGAAATAGCCGCAGCGGGTGCGCTGCAGCAGGTTGCCGCCCAGCGTGGCCAGGTTGCGGACCTGCGCCGACGCGCTCGCCAGCAGGGCCTGCGACACCACGGGGCACTCGGCCCGCACCTCGGGGTGCGCGGCGGCGTCGCTCATCCGCGCCAGCGCGCCGAGCCGCAGGCCGCCTGCGCGCCGCTCGATCCGGTCGAGTCCCGGCAGCGCGGAGATGTCGATGATCCGGTCCGGATTGCGCAGGTGCTCGCCCATGAGCTGCATCATGTCGGTGCCGCCGGCGAGGAAGT
>CAXSFF010000622.1:0-3255 GCA_964236035.1 uncultured Acetobacteraceae bacterium | reverse complement strand
GTTGCCGCGCGTCCAAGATGGCTGATGTGGCCACCCCTCCTCCCGGCCTCCTCCCGCAAGGGGAGGAGGAGCAGCAGGTAGTCAGAAGGCCCGGCGCAGCTTTGCATCGGCCGGGTTCGCTGCCGCGCTCGCGAATATCGCCGTGGCATCGACGGGCTTGCCATAATAGGCGCCGTCGGCGTCGGAGTTCTGCCGGAAGCCGGTCAGGTCGATGTCCGCGCCGACGAACGCGCCCTCGCTGGTGGACCAGATGACCACGTCCGCGCCGCCGATCTGGGCGATGCGGTTGGCATTGTAGCGCGCCGCCGTCAGCGAGGCCTGCACGCCGCCGGTGGCATTAGACGGCTGCAGCAGCGTCTTCAACGCGCGGTCGGTCATGATCAGCAATACGCTGGTGGTGGCCTCGCCGCCGATCTGCGGCCCGATCGACACGCCGCCGACGGTGTAGAACGCCGGGTTGCTCCAAGTGCGGCCCTGGTTGCGGATCAGGATGGCCTGCCCGCCCTGGGCGCCGACGATGAACGCGCCACGCAAGGCATGCGGCACGATCAGCGCCGCCTTGGCTCGGGCCAGCAGGCCAGAGCGCGCGAAGCCGGTGCTGGCGCGCATCTGGGCGACCGTGGCGGTGGCGGCGTCCACCAGGGCCTGCTGGTCATCCGCCGCCTGGGCGGTCGTTGCGGCAAGGGACACGGCGAACGTGGCCGCACAAGCCAACCTGGTGAAAGAGCGCATGGTGATCTCCGAACGTTATCGCCAGCGAACGTCGCCGCAGCAGGACGGTTTGCCGCCCACCGACTCCGTGCAGCCGCAAAACCGTGTGATCCTGCCGTGAAACCCGGTTACGCGGCCTCGACCAGCACCACCTCGCAATCCTCGTTGGCGGTCAGCACCAGCTCCGTCTCGCCCGAGATCGCCGCGCCGTCGCGGCTGCCGACGGCCACACCGTTCACGCTCAATGACCCCTGCGCCGGCACCAGGTACGCCGAGCGGCCCGGCGTGATCGCCTGCCGCACCGTGGCGCCCGCTGCGATCCGCCCGGCGAACACGCGGGCGTCAGCGTGCATCGGCAGCGCATCGTCCGACGGCTCGCCGCTGGCGATCAGCGTCAGCGCATCGCCGGCGGCCTTGGGAAACTCCCGCGCGCCCCAGCCCGGCGCCGCGCCGCGCTTGTTCGGCTGCAGCCAGATCTGGAAGATCCGCGTGGGCGTGGCCTCCTCGTTGTATTCGCCGTGGGTGATCCCCGTGCCGGCGTGCATCACCTGCACGTCGCCGGCCTCCGTGCGGCCGTGGTTGCCCAGGTTGTCGCGATGGGTGATCGCCCCCTCGCGCACATAGGTGATGATCTCCATGTCGCGATGCGGGTGCAGGTCGAAGCCCTGCCCCGGCGCGATCTCGTCGTCGTTCCACACGCGCAGGCCGCCGACGCCCATGCGGGTGGGGTCGTTGTAGCCGGCGAAGCTGAAGTGGTGGCGGGCGTTCAGCCAGTCGTTGCGGAAGCGGCCGAGGCTGTCGAAGGGGCGCAGCTCGATCATGGCACTCTCCAATCGTTCGATATCACCGGCGCACCACGCTACCGGGTCATCAGCACGGGCAGGCTGGCATGCTCCAGCACGTGCCGGGTGACGCCGCCCAGGATGAGCTGGCGCAGGCGGGAATGCGAGTAGGCGCCCATCGCCAGCATGTCGGCGCCGAACTCGCGCGCGGCGCCGAGCATGCCGGCGCCCACCTCGCGGTCTAGCGGACGAAAGGTGGCAAGCTCCGTCGCGACGCCGTGCAGCGCCAGGTAGGTGGCGAGGGCGTCGGCGGGCGGGCCGCTGCGCTGGTACTCGACGGCGCTCAGGATGCGCACCGCCCGCGCCCGCTGCAGCCAAGGCAGCACGGCCAATACGGCGGCGGCCCCCTCCGCGGTGCCGTTCCAGGCCACGGCGATGCGGGCGCCGAGGGTGGCGGGCGTGCGGTGCGGGGCGATCAGCACGGGACGGCCGCTGTCGAACAGCACGGCGTGCAGCGCGTCGGAGGACGAGGCGTCCTCGCCGGACTCAGGGTGCGGCACCACGATCAGGTCGGACACCCGGGCCTGCTGCGCCACGATGTCGTCCTCGCGCCCGACCATGGTGCTGAAGCTGGCGCTGGGATGGTCGGCGCGGTACATCGGGTGGTCGAGGACGATGCCGGCCTCGGCGATGACGCGGTCGAACAGCACGCGCACGCGGGACGAGCGTTCGCCGCTCTCCCTGTCGGTGGCCTGCATCATGTCCTGGATCATCGCGCCGGACAGGCCCTCGCCTGTCAGCGGCGCCACGTCGCGCGCGTCGGTGCGGACGTGCAGCGCGTGGATGTGCGTGTTCCATTGCCGGGCGACCATGATCGCCGTGGCCAGCGCCGACTCGCCCGCCGCCGTCCCCGTCATCGGCAGCAGCAGCTTGCGGATCGCCATGGCCGGTCCCTCCCCTAACGTTACGGTTACGCTACCACGCTTCCGCAGGGCCGGCACAGCTTGGTCATGGATACAGCGCGCCGGCGGCCCAGCCGTCGCCGTCGCGACGGTAGGTGCGGCGGTCGTGCAGGCGGTACGGCATGTCCTGCCAGAACTCGAAATAGTCCGGCACCACGCGGTAGCCAGACCAGTTCGGCGGGCGCGGGATGTCGTCGCCGGGGAAGCGCCGCTCCATCTCCTGCACCCGGCGTTCCAGCGTGGCGCGGTCTGGCAGCGGGCGCGACTGCTCCGACGCCCACGCGCCCAGGCGGGAGATGCGGGCGCGGGTGGCGTAGTAGGCGTCCGCCTCCGCGTCCGTGACCGCCTCGATGGCGCCCTCGACGCGGACCTGGCGGCGCAGCGACTTCCAGTGGAACAGCAGCGCAGCCTGCGGGTTGGCCGCCAGTTCGACGCCCTTGCGGCTGCCGTGGTTGCTGTAGAACACCAGTCCGCGCGGCTCGATGCCCTTCAGCAGCACCATGCGCGCCGCCGGGCGCCCGTCCGCCACCGTCGCCAGCGTCATCGCGTTGGGGTCGTTCACCTCGGACTCGCGCGCCTCCGCCAGCCATTGCCCGAGCAGGGCCATCGGGTCGGCCGCCGCCGGGATCGGCTGGCCCGGTGCGAAGTGTTCCGGACTGGCCGGGATGGTATCGGGCATGCTGGTTCTCCTCGGCCGTAATGTGCGGCCGGTTGCCCCCCTCGCGAACCCGACCCTTCCCTTGCAAGGCGGGCTGTGCCACCACGCCAGGCTGCCGCCTTTAGGAACACCTCATGCCGGA
>CAXSFF010000621.1:0-3257 GCA_964236035.1 uncultured Acetobacteraceae bacterium | reverse complement strand
ACCAGCCGGCCACGCGGTCGGCCACGCGCTGGATCGGCGCCCGGCTGCGCTGCGCCTGCGCCACCATGGCGACGATGCGCGACAGCATGGTGTCCGACCCTACGCCGTCAGCCCGCATCACCATCGCTCCCGTGCCGTTGACGGTGCCGGCGATGAGCCGGTCGCCGACTGCCTTGGCCACCGGCATCGCCTCGCCCGTCACCATGGCCTCGTCCACGGCGCCGCTGCCCTCCAGCACGGCGCCGTCCACGGGGATGCCGTCGCCGGGTCGGATGCGCAGGCGATCGCCGACGACGACCTGGTCGACGCTGATCTCCTCGTCGCCGCCGTCGCGCAGCCGTCGCGCGGTCTTGGGCGCCAGGTTCAACAAGGCGCGAATGGCGCCGCCGGTCTGCTCGCGGGCGCGCAGCTCGAGCACCTGGCCGAGCAGCACCAGCACGGTGATGACGGCGGCAGCCTCGTAGTAGACGGCGACCATGCCCACCCTGTCATGCAGGCTGGGCGGGAACCAATCCGGCGCGAAGGTGGCGACCAGGCTGTAGAGGTAAGCGGCCCCTGTTCCGAGCGCGATCAGCGTGAACATGTTGAGGTTGCAGCTGACCACGGACGCCCAGCCGCGCTGGAAGAACGGCCATCCCGCCCACAGCACGACGGGCGTCGACAGGGCGAACTGAATCCAGGTCGAGAGCCGCATCGGCACCAGGCCGCCCAAGGCCGGAACGTGGCTGCCCATCTCCAGGATGAACACGGGGAGCGCCAGCGCCAGGCCGATCCAGAAGCGGCGGGTCATGTCGGCCAGCTCGTGGTTCGGCGGCGCCTCGGCGGTGATCTCCAGCGGTTCCAGCGCCATGCCGCAGAACGGGCAGCCGCCCGGCCCCTGCTGGCGGACCTGCGGGTGCATGGGACAGGTGTAGATGGCGCCAGGCTCCACTGGAGCCGCCGGTGACTTGGGGGCGAGGTACTTCGCCGGGTCGGCGGCGAACTTGGTCCGACACCCGGCGCAGCAGAAGCAGTACTCCGTCCCGGCGTGCGCGAAGCGGTGCTTCGCCGTCGCCGGGTCGACCGTCATGCCGCAGACCGGGTCGGTCGGCGGGGTTATCGTGTGGGTGTGTCCGTCCATGGCATCCGCCTCCGATTGTCCTTTCAGACACATGTTGTCCTTTCAGACACATGGTGCTTCCCACCGTGGCAGGGTCAAGCAGGTCAGGGTCAGCCAAGCCGTCGCCGCCAGGCCAGCAACCGCGCCCACCGGATCGCCGCCGGCCCGAACAGGCGTGGCTCGAACGCCGCGAACATCGCCGCCTTGGACAGCTCGGAGCGGGTCGGATACGGCACCACCGTTCCCGAAAGCGCCCAAGGCGTGGCGCCGCCGCCCATCACCAGGCTCCAGGGCAGCAGCAGCTCCCCGGCGCCGGCGCCCACGACCGTGACGCCCACCACCCGGCGCCCGGCGCGCACCACCTTGATGAAGCCTGCCGTGTCGCCGTCCGCCACCGCGCGGTCGTTGTCGGCCAAGTCCGCGCGATGCACCGTGACCTGCCGATGACGGGCCTTGGCCGCCGTCTCCGTCAACCCGATCTGCGCGAGTTCGGGTTCGCAGTAGGTCACGGACGGCAGCCGGTCATAGCGGGCAGGGCTGGGCAGGCCGAAGCCGAGCCCTGCCACCACCAGGGTTCCCTCGTAGCCGGCGGCGTGGGTGAAGCGCGGGCCGGCCCGGCAGTCGCCGATCGCGAACACCGCCTTGTTACTGGTCCGCCGCCGGGCGTCCACGGCGATCCCGTCCGGCCCGGCCACGACGCCAGCACGCTCCAGCCCAAGCCGGTCCACGCAGGCGGTGCGGCCGGCCGCGACCAGCAGGTGGGAGCCTTCGATCGCGACGCCATCCGCCCGGTGCAGCACGCAGCCGGCGACGCGCGTCACCGCCGCATGCTCGCAGACCGTCACGCCCTCGGCCAGCAGCCGGTCGCGGACCAGGGCGGCGGCGTCCGGATCGTCGCGCGGCAGGATCGGTCCGGACGCGACCAGCGTCACCGCCGAGCCCAGGCGGCGGAACGCCTGCGCCATCTCCACCCCAACGGGGCCGCCGCCCAGCACCAGCAGGTGCGGCGGCAGGACATCCAGCCCGAACAGCGTCTCGTTGGTCAGGGACGCGGTCTCGGCCAGGCCGGGGATCGGCGGGATGCGGGGGACGGAGCCCGTGGCCAGCACGATGCGCGGGGCCGACAGGCGGCGGCCGGCGACGGTGATGGAGCGCCGGTCGACGAAGCTCGCCTCGCCCCGCACCACCTCCACGCCCCAGGCTGCGAAACGCGCCTCCGAATCATGCGGCGCGATGGCGGCGATGGCGGCGGCGACGTGGCCCCGCACGGCGGCGAAGTCGACGACAGGGTCCGCCCCCGTCACGCCGAGCCGGCTGCCCCGCATCGCCGCCGCCCGCCGCGCCGACGCCAGCAGCGCCTTGGACGGCACGCAGCCGCTGTTGAGGCACTCGCCCCCCATGCGGTCCCGCTCGACCAGCGCCACCCGCAGCCCGAGCCGCGCGCAGCCCCCGGCCGCCGTCAGCCCGGCCGCGCCTGCCCCGATCACGACGACATCGTGCGTCCAGTCCAAGCGCTCCCTCCCCTTGCGGCCGGATCACGTCCATAAGGGGCGCATGCAGCAACATATAGCCGGCGGGCATCGGATCACCGATCATTCCAAGAGGGTGCTGGTCACCGGCGGCGCCGGGCTGATCGGGCGCGAGCTGTGCGGGGTGCTGGCCGAACGGGGGCACGGCGTGGTGGCGCTGGTCCACCGCAGCCGCGCATTGTCCCGCAACGACGGCACGCCGTTGCCGGCGGAGCACTGGGCCGGCGGCCCTCCCGCGCCCGGCACGGTGTCGCTGCTGGCGGGCGACGTGTCGCAGGACCTGCTGGGACTGCCGCCGGCTGACGCCGCGCGGCTGGCGGACGGGCTCGACCTCATCGTGCACTGCGCCGCCGTGACGGGGTTCAACCTCGATGCCGCCGTCTACGAGCGGGTGAACGCCGGCGGCGTGGCGCGGGTGCTGGGGTTCGCGACGCAGGGCGGCCGGCGCATCCCGCTGCTGCAGGTCAGCACCGCCTATGTCTGCGGCGAGCAGGACGGCGCGATCCCGGAGGCGCCCACGACGGCGTGCCGCTTCGTCAACGGCTACGAGGCGAGCAAGGCGGCGGCGGAGGCGCATGCGCTGGCGGCGCAGCAGGGCGGGCATCCCGTCGCCATCGCGCGGCCGTCCA
>CAXSFF010000620.1:0-3265 GCA_964236035.1 uncultured Acetobacteraceae bacterium | reverse complement strand
AACAACGCCGGGCTGACGCGCGACATGCTGGCGCTGCGCATGAAGGACGCGGACTGGCAGGCGGTGCTGGACGTGGACCTGACGGCACCGTTCCGCCTGGCGCGGGCGGCGTTGCGCGGCATGCTGCGGCGTCGGTCCGGACGGATCATCGGCATCGCCAGCATCGTCGGCGCGACGGGGAACGCCGGCCAGGCGAACTACGCCGCCGCCAAGGCCGGGCTGATCGGCATGACCAAGTCGCTGGCGCAGGAGGTTGGCAGCCGCGGCGTCACCGTCAACGCCGTGGCCCCAGGCTTCGTGCAGACGGCGATGACGGATGGGCTGTCGGACGAGCAGAAGCAGCGCCTGTCGGCCAGCATCCCGCTCGGCCGGCTGGGCCAGCCGGAGGATGTCGCAGCCGCAGTGGCATACTTGGCTTCTGACGAGGCGGCCTGGGTGACGGGGATGACGCTGCACGTAAACGGTGGCATGGCGATGCTTTGACGGCGGTTTACCGGGAGATCGCAGCGGCGTTGACGGCTTATTAAGCCGTCTGGCGTATCGACATCGATTGCAGGTTCCAGCCAACAAGCTGTCCTACCCTGCGCGAGAGCACACCCGAACACAGGATGTCTGCATGAGCGCTTCCATGGATTTTGTCGAGTTCGGCAAAGGCGACATCGAGAACGTCATGTCGACGTTGTCTTCCCGCGAGATCGACTGCCTGGCATTCGGCGCGATCGAACTCGATGCCGAGGGAGTGATCAAGCAGTACAACATGACGGAAGGCCAGATCACCGGCCGCGACCCGAAGACCGTCATCGGCAAGAATTTCTTCCTCGAAGTGGCGCCCTGCACCAACCGGCCGACCTTCCGCGGCAAGTTCGACCGCGGCGTGCGCGCGGGCGATCTCAATACGATGTTCCACTACACGTTCGACTACAACATGAAGCCGATGCGGGTGAAGGTACACATGAAGAAGGCGCTGGTCGGCGGCAGCTACTGGGTGTTCGTCAAGCGGCTGTAGGCAGGTCCGTGCCGGCCGGCGGATGGTGGCAGGCCGGCGACTGCCTGCCGCGATACCTGATGGACCTCATCGCCGCCGAGGCGAAACGCCTGCGCCCGGCGGAAACTTCGCCTGGTGCGCCGGGCCTCTGGCCGCCGACGACGTGCCTGGGCGAGGAGGGGCTTGGCTTCGACAGCCTGGAGCGCCTGCAACTCGCGTCGGCGCTGTCGGAGGCGTTGCATCTGCACGAAGGCGGCATCGCCGACCACCTGCTGGCAAGGCCGGTGTTCGGCGAGTGGCGTGCCGTCGCGGCACAGTCGCTGGAGTGGTTCTCCACCGCCATCACCGTCCGCACGTCGGGTAGCACTGGCGTTCCGAAGTCCTGTCCGCACCAGCTGGCCGACCTGGAGCAAGAGGTCACGGCGCTGGCGACGATGCTGCCGGCCGGGATCACCCGCATCGTCGCCGCCGTGCCCTGCCATCACATCTATGGCTTCCTCTTCACCATCCTGCTGCCTGCGCGGCTTGGCGTCCCTGTGCTGGATGTGCGCGGCCACTCGCCCGGCGCGCTGCCCGCGCTGGCGCGACCCGGCGATCTCATCGTCGGCCACCCGGACTTCTGGGCCGCAGCCGTGCGCGCCAGCCCCGGGCGATGGCCGCCGGGCGTGACGGGGGTGACCTCCACGGCGCCCTGCCCCGCCGAGACGGCGGACGCGCTGGCCGCAGTTGGGCTGATGAAGCTGGTGCAAATCCACGGCTCATCGGAGACGGCGGGTGTGGGATGGCGCGACGATCCCCGTGCGCCTTACACGCTGATGCCGCACTGGACCCGCGTTTCGCCAACCCGGCTGGGGCGCGCGGCTGTCGTCGTCAAAGCGCCGGATCGGTTGCGCTGGCTGAACCCACGGCAATACCACCTTGCCGGACGCCATGACGGCGCGGTGCAGGTCGGCGGCGTGAACGTGTTCCCGGCGCAGGTCAGCGGCCTGTTGCGCGAGCATCCCGGCGTCGCCGCTGCGGCCGTGCGCCTGATGAGCCCCGCCGAGGGCGTGCGTCTGAAAGCCTACATTGTGCTGCGAGACTCGACGGTCGACACCCGATCCGTCCAACGCGAACTGACCAGGCTGGCGGCAAACCGGCTGTCCAGCGCGGAACAGCCCCGCGCCTACACCTTCGGCCCCGTGCTCCCCACGGACGCGATCGGCAAGGCGGCGGACTGGCCGGTCACGCCGCCTTCGCCTGCCCCGCCAGCCGGTTGAGGTTGCCGAGCACGTCGCGCGCCAGCTTGAGCCGCTCCGCCACGTCCATCTCGCGCACGATCGCCAGCTTGTGGTCGGGCCGCAGCCGGATCGACTGCTTCTGCGAACCCAGCCAGCCGACCAGGCCGCCCGGGTTGCGGAAGGCGTTGCCGCGGAAGGCCAGCACCATGCCCTTCGGCCCCGCCTCCAGCCGCTCGACTCCCGCCTCGCGGCAGTTGCGCTTGAGCGCCACCACCTGCAACAGGTTCTCCACCTCCGCCGGCAGCGCGCCGAAGCGGTCGACCAGCTCCGCCGCCATCGCCTCGCTCTCCTGGTCCGTGGCCAGGCCGCCAATGCGGCGGTACAGCCCCAGCCGTACCGGCAGGTCGCGCACGTAGGTCTCCGGGATCAGCACCGGCAAACCCAGCGAGATGTTCGGCGTCCAGTCGCGGTCGTCCGCCCGGCGGCGCCCCGACTCCGCCCGCATCTCGGCGACGGCGTCCTCCAGCATCTGCTGGTACAGCTCGATACCGACCTCGCGGATGTGCCCGGACTGCTCGTCGCCCAGCAGGTTACCAGCGCCGCGGATGTCAAGATCATGGCTCGCCAGCGTGAACCCGGCGCCGAGCTGGTCCAGCGTCTGCATCACCGCCAGCCGCTTCTCCGCCGACACCGACAGCTTATGCGACGGCGGCCACGTCAGGTACGCGTAGCCGCGCTGCTTGCCGCGCCCGACCCGGCCGCGCAGCTGGTACAGCTGCCCCAGGCCGAACATGTCGGCGCGGTAGATGATCAGCGTGTTGACCGCCGGCATGTCCAGCCCGCTCTCGACGATGTTGGTCGACAGCAGGATGTCGTACTTGCCGTCGCCGAACTCCGTCATCACCCGTTCCAGCTCGGTCGGCGCCAGGCGGCCGTGCGCCTCGGCGATGCGGGCTTCCGGCACGATCTCGCGCAGCCGCTCCGTCATCTTCGGCATGTCCTCGAGCCGCGGCACCACGCAGAACACCTGGCCGCCGCGGAACCGCTCGCGCTGGATCGC
>CAXSFF010000619.1:0-3286 GCA_964236035.1 uncultured Acetobacteraceae bacterium | reverse complement strand
ACCTCCATGCGGCGGATCTGGCTGCCGATGATCTCCAGCAGCGAGCCGATGGCGGTCGCCACCTCGCCCATCTCGGCGGCGATTTTGTCCCGCTCCAGGCCGGTCAGCCGTGACAGCCGCAGTTCCAGGATGCCGCGCGCCTGCTCCTCGGTCAGCCGCACGGTGTCGGCGTCGCTGACCAGGTTGCGGGCGTCCTCGATCAGCACCAGCAGCGGGCGCACGTCGGCGGCCGGCCAGTCGCGCCCCATCAGCGCCGCGCGCGCCGCGGCGCCGTCGGTGCTGGCGCGGATGATCCGGATCACCTCGTCGATGTTGGCGACCGCAATGGCCAGCCCGACCAGCAGGTGCGCCCGCTCGCGGGCTTTGCGCAGGTCGAAGCGGGCGCGGCGCAGGATCACGTCCTCGCGGAAGCGGATGAACACCTGCAGCGCGTCCTTCAGGCCCATCAGCCGCGGCTGGCCGTCGTCCAGCGCCAGCATGTTGATGCCGAAGCTGGTTTGCAGCTGGGTGAAGCGGAACAGCTGGTTCAGCACCACCTCGGCGGTGGCGTCGCGCTTGAGCTCGATCACGATCCGCATCCCGGAGCGGTCGCTCTCGTCGCGCATGTCGCTGATGCCCTCGACCTGCTTGGCCCGCACCAGCTCGGCGATGCGCTCCAGCAGCGTGGTCTTGTTGACCTGGTAGGGGATCTCGCTGACCACGATGGCGTGGCGGTCCTTGCGGATCTCCTCGATCACGGCGCGCGCGCGCAACGGCACCGCGCCGCGCCCCGTCTCGAACGCCGAGCGGATGCCGGCGCGACCCAGGATGATGCCGCCGGTCGGGAAGTCGGGGCCGGGCACGATCTTGATCAGGTCGTCCAGCGTCAGCTCCGGGTCGGCGATCAGCGCCAGGGTGGCGTCGATCACCTCGCCGGCGTTGTGGGTGGGGATGTTGGTCGCCATGCCGACGGCGATGCCGCTGCCGCCGTTGATCAGCAGGTTCGGGAACGCGGCGGGCAGCACCCGCGGCTCCTGGTCCTGCTCGTCGTAGTTGGGCTGGAAGTCGACGGTGTCGCGGTCGATGTCGTCCAGCATGTGCATCGCCGCCTTCGACAGCCGCGACTCCGTGTAGCGCATCGCCGCCGGCGGGTCGCCGTCGATGGAGCCGAAGTTGCCCTGCCCGTCGATCAGCGGCACCCGCAGGCTGAAGGTCTGCGCCATGCGCACCATGGCGTCGTAGATCGCCGCGTCGCCGTGCGGGTGGTACTTGCCCATCACCTCGCCGACGATGCGGGCGGACTTGCGGTACGGCTTGTCGTGGGTGAAGCCGCTTTCCTGCATCGCGTAGAGGATGCGGCGGTGCACCGGCTTCAGCCCGTCGCGCGCATCCGGCAGCGCGCGGCTGACGATGACGGACATGGCGTAGTCGAGGTAGGAGCGCCGCATCTCCTCCTCGAGCATCACCGGGTGCAGGTCGGGCTCGTCGGGCGCGGGCGGTGGGAGGGTGGGAGTGTCGCTCATTGCTTCCTGGCAGTGTCGCCCGGGCGGCCAGGCGCCGGCGGGGCAGTGCCACGGATATAGGGGTTTTCCTGTGCGTAGTCACCTGCTGGCCGCTGGCCGGCCTGCGCCATCGCGTCCGCGGGTGCCATTTCGCCGACGTCGCACTTACCCTCGGCTGCCTGTCACCACACCTTGTCTGGCAACGGTCATGGTGATCTGCTGGCACAGGAAGGGCTTGGTCGATGAGCGCTGAAGCGCGGGCGCCGCGGCGCATGCGGCTTTGGTCGGGTCTGATGCTGGCCACCGCTGCCATGGCGACGGGCGCTCGCGCCCAAGCGCCCGGCGGTGCCGACATCCCGGCGGCTCCCGTCTTCCTCAACCACCCCGCCGTGGTGGACACCGCGCACCTGAAGGGCGGCGACACGGCCGTCACCCTGTTCGGGGTGCTGGGCTGGGGCGGCGACCCCGCCCGCGGCTTGCAGTCGCTCATCGCCGACAACGGCGACCGCGTGACCTGCCGGCCGCGCTCCGGTGGCAGCTACGTCTGCACGCTGCCGACCGGCCTTGATGTCGCCGCCACCGCGCTGGCCAGCGGCGCGGCGCAGACGACCGCCGACTCGCCCGCCGACTATCACGAGCAGGAGGCCGCGGCGCAGGCCGCCCGTCTCGGCATCTGGTCCGGCCTCCCGCCGGCCCCCGTGGCCGTGCGGCACCCGGCGGTGCAGACCACGGCGGATCTCGCCGCCGACGGCCGCATCTTCACGCTGGCCGGCCTGATCGGCTTCAACGCGCAATACTACACGTTGCAGATGCAGAACTACATCGCGACCCACGGCGACCGGCTGAGCTGCCAGCAGCAGGACGGCGGCCGCTATGTCTGCGTGCTGCCCGACGGCGCCGACATCGCCGCCGTGGCGTTGCTGGCCGGCCTCGCCCGGGTTGGCTCCGATGCTTCGCAGGAGTACCAGGCGGATCAGGCCAAGGCGGCTGCGGCCAAGGCTGGGTTCTGGTTCGACCCGCCGCAGCAGGTCCTGACCCAACTGACGCCGGCCCAGCCCGCGCCGGACTGTTGCGTGCCTGCCCCTGGCGACCTCGGCGGCGGCATCGCCTACGACAACGGCATCCCCACGGCGATCATCGATGGCGAGCCTGTCTTCTTCGCCTTCGCGGGCCTCGCCGGGTGGGGCTTCTACGACCATTACCACCGCTGGCATGCGGCGCCCGAGCGGTTCCGCGCCCATCTCGACCGCTTCCATCCGGAGGGGAGCGGGCTGCGCAGCCAGGTTCGCGGCGGGGGGCAGGCAGCGGCGTTCCGCCTGCCCGGCTCGCCCGGCCTGGAGGGATCGCGCGGGCCGCAGGTGTTCAACGGCGGCAATGGAGCGCTGCCTCGTGAAGCCCGGCTCCAGGCCATCCATCCCCTCGGCATCGGCTCCGGCTTCGCGGGGATTCGTCCTGGCTTCAACCCGGGCGCTTTGCAGTTTCGCCGCCCGGTCGCCGTACCGTCGCTGGTTTCGCGGCCCAACTTCCCCGCTGTCGCTGGCCTGCGCCCGGGCGTGGCCTCCGTCCCTCGCATCGTGGCCCCAGTACCTGGTTTCCTGGGCCGGCGCTGATCTGCATTTCCAGAACAGAGGGCGATCGTCTGGATCGCCCCACAGCCTTGGTGAAGTGACGACGAGCGCCCAACTGCACCCGATGCCGTCGCAACCCATCATCGCCACCCGCGCCGGCCCCTCCGCGCTGCGGGTGCTGTTCCCGTTCCTGCGCCGCTACGCCCGGAATGCCATCGGCGCGGCGCTGGCGCTTGG
>CAXSFF010000618.1:0-3289 GCA_964236035.1 uncultured Acetobacteraceae bacterium | reverse complement strand
GCTTCCTTGAGTTCTGGCAGCGCTGGCACATGACGCTGTCCAACTGGTTCAAGCTCTACCTGTTCAATCCATTCCTGATGTTCCTGATGACGCACATCACGGGTTCGGCGATGACAGCCTATCTGGGGGTCGCCGCCTTCTTCGTGACGTTCCTGGTGATGGGCGTCTGGCACGGGACCACGCTGGTGTTCGTGATCTACGGCCTGCTGATGGGCGCCGGGGCGAGCGTCAACAAGCTGTGGCAGATTGCATGCACGAACCGGCTGGGCAAGAAGCGCTACCGCGAGCTTGGCCAGACCACGGGATACTCCTACGCGGCGCGCGGCCTAACCTTCGCCTACTTCACGCTGGCCCTTACCTGTCTGTGGCTGCCTGAGCTGCCGCAGTTCCTGGGCTTCGCCAGCCGGCTCGGCATCCTCGGCATCGGCGGCGCCCTGATCCTGCTTACAGTGGGCTTTGCCGCAGCGGCCCTAGCCCTGGACAAGGTGTCTGCATGGATTGCGGCGCGCAGCCAGGGCGCGCAGGCATTAGCGAACGGGCTCATCACCCGAAACATAATGCTGGCCGCACGGGTCCTTGCGGTGTTCGCTGTGGCCTCGCTGTTCAACAAAGCCCCGGAATTCGTTTACAGGGCATTCTGACGTGAAGCACATCCTGCGCCAGGTCGCGCTGACGGTCGTGTCCTTCGCCCTGCTCTATGCCGTGGTCCTGGGGCTGACCTTCGTCATGATGCCGGAGCCGCCGCGTGACGGCTCGCTGGACGTGTGGACCGCCGGCGACACCCTGTACCTGACCAGCCCGAAGTACGCCTTCCTGGGCCGCGACGTGCTCAACGTCCCCGACCGAAAGGTGATCATGGTCGGCGCCTCCAACACCGGGCTAGGCCTGAAGCAGGACCAGGTGCAGGCGCTGCTGCCGTGCGCGAAGGTGAGCAATCTCGCCATTGGCAGCGCCAACATCACCGAGGTGCGCCAGATGATCGACCTGGTGCACGACGTGCAGGACCCGGCCACCCGCCGGTCCAACATCTTCGTCATCGGCGTCTGGTTTGGCATGTTCGTCGATACCGAGCTTCTCTGGCCCGGTGCCGAGCGGCAGCGCGGCGACACCGACCTCGACATCGAGCGCTACCGCTATGGCTTCTACCACCGCACACCTGGGGGCTCGGTCGCGGTGGTGCCGCCGGGGTGGCTGCATGCCGGGGTGACGCTGATCCGGCCCTACCTGCTGCTGGAGAAGGCGGCGCGCTGGGCCACGGCGGGCACACGGCGGGCGCTGCTGGGCCGCGCGCCGGAGATGACCGACGCCGACCGCGACGCGCGGGTGTTCGGCGATGCGGACAAGGCGGAGGCGTTGGACCACTGGCGCCAGGTCATGGGCGGCAACCGGCCGATCTCGCAGGCGCAGGTTGCCCTGTTGCAAGACACGATCGAGCAGGTGCTGCAATCCGGCGAGAGGGTCGTGCTGGTCGATCTGCCGATTCCGGCCTGGCACCGCGATGTCAGTCCATATGAGGCCGGCTACATCCAGCAGGTGCATGGCCCGGTGTTCGACCATTTCGCGGACCGCCCGGGCTTCGCGTCCCTGAAAATGACTGACCTCGCTGCAGACAACGACTACTCGGACGAGGTGCACGCCAAGCCGCGCCTGGCCCGCGTCTGGGCCGCCCGCCTCGGCGCGCTGCTTGATCCTCTGGTGTGTCCGGCGTCCCAGCCGCGCACCGCCGCACGGAACGGCTGAGACCACGGAGCTGTCCGAAAGCTGGCATGCACGTTCAACTAGGAAAGCCCAATGGAAGAACCCGCGGTTTATGAGAAGCTCACGACGGTGTTCCGCGACGTGTTCGACGAGGACGACCTTGTGCTCACGCCTGCAATGACAGCGGATGACGTCGATGGCTGGGACAGTCTGAGCCACATTCGGCTGGTGCTCGCCGTGAGCAAGGCATTTGGCGTGAAGTTCTCGGCGTCCGAGGTGGGCAGCCTGAAGAATGTGGGCGAATTCGCCGCCTTGATCCGGACCAAGGCATGACGGAGCCGGCCCGCCCCGGCACTGCCCGATGAACGGACCACTCGCTGGCCTTCCAGGGGTTGAGTTTCACCACTTTGGCCTGGCGGTCAACGATCCGCAGGCGGCGTTCGATTATCTGCGGGTGCTCGGCTATTCCGAGGGCAGCGCGGTGTTTGACCCCTTGCAGCGGGTCAACCTGGCAATGCGGCACCATCCAGCAATGCCGGACGTCGAGGTGATTTGGCCCGGCAGCGAGCCTTCCCCGATCGACAAGCTGATCAAACGCTCAGGCACCATGATCTACCATCTATGCTACACCTGCGCCGAACCGGAGGAGGTGCTCGCTGCCTTGGACGTCGCCGGAATTGGCACGATGCCGGTCAGTCCGCCCACGCCGGCAGCGCTGTTCGGTGGCCGCGAGGTATCATTCCATGTGGTGTCAGGCTTCGGCCTGATCGAATTGTTGCGCTCCGGCTCTGCCCGGTGATCTACGGACCCATCTGCTGCCTTCCTCCGATTGCCTTCTCAGCATCAGGCCGTATGGCATCGGCGGAACCGGGACAATGCTGACCGACGCGGCCCAGATGGTGACCGGGATCGCCGCCGGGTTCGGCATCGGCATCGTCGCCGCGCTCCTCGGGGTGGCAGGGGGCGAGCTGCTGATGCCGACGCTCGTCCTGCTGTTCGGCGCGGACATTAAGCTGGCGGGCAGCCTGGTCCTGGCGGTCAGCCTGCCAACGATGATCGTCGGCTCCACCCGCTACAGCCGGGATCGCAGCTTCGCCGTCCTCGGGCAGAACCGGCGCTTCGTGCTGGTGATGGCCGTGGGGTCCATTGTCGGCAGCTTCATCGGCGGGCAGTTGCTGGGCCTCGTGCCGACGCCTGTCCTGCTGCCCCTGCTGGCCGGCATCCTGATGATCTCAGCGGTGAAGGTCTGGCGGCACTGACGCCTAAGTCACTGCATAATGGCGGCTCTGCGTTGCTGCGGTGCAGCATTTCAGCGTCATAGGCTGATAGAAATGCCCAGCTCAGTCCACCCCAGGTTGCCCATGATCCAGTTTGACGCCGCACACGATGTTCCACCACTTCACCTATGGCTTGTGTCGCTGGATGCTGAAAAGATGGTGGAGGCAGGGCACCTAAGTTATGTGGTGGACAAAGCTGAGCCAGGCGGGCCTGTCTGTCTGCCAGGCATGGACAACTGCTTTGAGTTGTTCGAAGACAGCGTACAAGATTGGCCACGTCGATCATGAAGGAACATACGCCGTGAGCGTCCGCA
>CAXSFF010000617.1:0-3297 GCA_964236035.1 uncultured Acetobacteraceae bacterium | reverse complement strand
CAGGATCGTTGCATAGAGCAGTCAGATGCCGCTGCATCGCGGCGCCATCCTCGGCGACCAGGTAATCAATGCCGGGACGGAACAGCGACTCGGAGTCCTGCCATGGGGCGCTGACCAAGGGGATGCCGCACGCCAACGCCTCGAACACGCGGATGGTGGGGATACCCGGCAGCGCCTCAACATAGAAGCGGCGCGGCACATGGATGGTCGCGAGATGCCGTGCGAACGCCGCCGGCGCCTGCGCGTTGGGCAGCCAGCCCTGATAGTCGGCGCCGTATGCGCGCAACCGCTCCAGCGCCTCCGGGGGATAGCGCACGCCGTGGATGGTGAGCGGAAGGCCGGCATCGCGGGCAGGACGGAACAGGAACTGTTCCAACTCGTTGCTGCGTTCGCCGTCGCCCCAGTTGCCGATCCACACCAGGCCGCGACGCTCGCGTTCGACCGCCGGCGGGTGGAAACGGGTGGCGTCGGCGGCCTCGTGCCAGACCCAAGCGCGATTGCCCCAGCCCCATTGGCGATACACCTGGGCCAGGGTCTCGCCGAATGCCAGCACGCCGTCATAGCCGGAGAGGTCGTATCGCCGCATGGCCGCGGAGTCGCTGACGGCGCGGTGATGGGTGTCATGGAACAGCAGCGTGTAGCGGGCGCCGTTCTTGCGCAGGCGGCCCAGTGCCGCCACCAGCGCCGGGTCGCTCCATTCGTGCACGAGCACGAGGTCGGCGTCGGCAAGGACCGGCTCGTAGTCGGCAGCTTCGGCGTAGGCCGTGACTGGCAGATCGGGGTAGGCATCGCGGAACGCCTGCAACCCGGCTTCGCCATGGTCCCGCAGCAGGTTTTCCAGGCTCCAGGCGCCTGCCGGCTCGACGGCCATCACGTCATGGCCCAGCGTTTGGAACGCTTGCAGCACACCGCGCAGGAAATGCGCATTGCCGTGGTTCCAGCACGACGCCAGCGAGTGGGTGAAATAGACCAGCCTCATGCCGCCAGCCGTGCGAGTTGGGATTGGTAGACCGCCAGCGTCCCGGCAACCATCGCATCGACGGTGTAGCGCGTGGCGTGGACACGCGCGGCATCGCCCAGCGCCGCCCGCCGAGCGGGGTCATGCATCAGGCCGGTGATTGCCGCCGCATACCCCTGCGCGTCGCCAGGTTGCACGAAGCTGGCGACGCCGGCCCACAATTCACGGAAGGTCGGGATGTCCGACAGCACCAGCGCGCAGCCAGCCTGAGCCGCCTCCAGGACACTCAGGCCGAACGGCTCATAACAGGCGGACGTCGCGTAGATCGGCATTGCGGCCAAATGGTTCGCGACCTGGTCGTGCGAAAGCCATCCTGCCGCCTGCAAATGGCTGAAGCTTGCACGTTCACCGTTCGGTCCATCAAGCGGCCCGGCTGCCAGCACCGGCCATGGCAGGGACGCGGCGGCGGCGTCAAGCGTGGCGAGGTTCTTGCCGAAATCCCAAAGACGGCCGCTGGTGAATACTCCATCGGCGCGGTCGAGCGGCTCGCGAGCCAAATGGGATGCACGGCCGTTATGCACTACGATCGGAGCGACGGACCGGCCGTATGCCAACGTGGTGGCCGCACTGAAAGCCGCACTCGGCGCGATCAGCACATCGGCTTTCGCATACCCGGCAGCGGTCCGCTCGCGCTGCCAGGCGAGGTGCGGAGGCAGGCTGCCGCCATGCACGGCCTGCCACCAGGTGGCGACGCAGGAATGGCACGTGACCACGACCGGCACGGGATAGTTCTGCCCGGCGAGCAGCCCCGCGCTATGAAGGTGCACGATGTCCGGATCGGCCGATGCCGCCAGCCGTGCGACCATCGATCCCGACTCCCCGGCCGCGGCGGCGGTCTCGGCAGTCCAGTCCAGGTCCAGCCCCGTCGACAACAGCGACACCCCGGCATCGGCGGCCTGACGGCGCTGGGCGGGGCTGGGCTCAGGCCCAAGCACGGCGAGGACGACGTGCGCCCCGCCGGCACAAAGCCCGTGGGCGAGGTCGAGCGCATAGGACCAGACGCCACCGACCGCGTCCGCCGTCATGAATACTCGCAGCCCGGCCATCATCCCACGCACGCACGCTCCAACTCGGCCAGCGGCAGCGGACGATCTTGCTGGATGTCGCTGAAACTCGTGAACTGGCCGAGATAATGCGCATGCGCCCGTTCCCAGGCGAGGTCGTCCGGCGCGCCCCACAGCTTGCGGTAATCCGGCGAGCTTGGATAAGGATACAGCGGCACGGGGTCGTTCGCCCACACGCCGTTGCGTTGCAGGCGCGCACGCCACTCCGCCACCAGCGCCGGGTCGTCGCCGTCGGACTTGATGAGGTTGGCCTGCACGAACGGAACGCTGCGGCGGGCCTGGATCAGCCGGTCGGCCAGCTCGTCGGTCGAAATCCTGCAGTCCTTGTCCAGCAGTTGGCGTCCTTCGGCAGTCAGGCTCTCGACGCCGGCTTCGATCGAGACGCACCCGGCGGCGCCGAGCAGGTCCAGCAGCTCCGGCTTCCAAAGGTCGATCCGCGTCTGCATGCCGAACAGCACGGGGCGCAGCGCCAGTGCCTCCAGCAGCGCGCGTTGCGGCAGGAAGATCTCGTCGATGAAATAGACGTACTCGACACCTTGCGCGATCAGGCCGTCGACCTCCGCAAGCACCGCGCCTAGGTCGCGCCGGCGGTATTGGTCACGGAAATCGCTTTTGGCGCAGAACGAGCAGTGGTACGGGCAGCCCCGCGACGCCTCGACCTCGGCGCCTGGCCCGGTGGGTCGCGCATCGAACCGGTGGTGGTGGGTGGCGTGGCGGGCAATCAGCGCGTCGGGCCAGCGCAGCGCGGGCGCGTCGACGAAACGGGCCGCCGCCGGGCCGCCGTTGACGCGCACGCCGGCATCGTCACGAAAGGCGACCGACGCCACGCCGCGCCAATCCGGCGACGCTGCAAGCCGGGTCACGACCTCCTCGCACTCGCCCATCACCACAGCGTCGACGGCGAGCTTCGCCAGCACGGCGCGCGGCGTCGAGGAGCCATGCGGCCCCACCGCCACCGTGCGCCCGCCGCGTCCGCCAAGCTGCGCCAGGAAAATGCGCGGCACCCGCAGCTCCGGTTGCGCGCACCGCCAGAACAGGTAGGTCGGCGCCGTCGTCACCACGGTCATGTCGGGCTGGAACGCCGCCACCTGGGCGACCAGGTCCTCCATCGACAGCCCGCCGAGATGCGCGTCCAGCAGCGTCACCTCGTGCCCGGCGGCGGTCAGCATGGCGGCGCTGTAGCCGAGTTCCAACGGCAGATGCGGGTCGCGGGAG
>CAXSFF010000616.1:0-3301 GCA_964236035.1 uncultured Acetobacteraceae bacterium | reverse complement strand
GAGGTGCAAATCCGCCCGGATCGACGGCAACGCGATCGACACCGCCGAACGGTCGATGAAGTTGATGCAGCCCGCCAGCACCAGAAGGCCGACGGCGACCGACCTGCCGTCCTTGGATGGGGTCACGCAGCGTTCCAGAGCCGGCGCAGGCACGCCTGGCCCGGAACGGGATCGTGGTCGGGCAGGGGGATCGCGGCGATGGCACGCTGGGCGGCGGCGAGTTCCGCCGGGTCGCCGCGCAGCACGTCGCACTCCGAGCCGCCAGGATAGGCGCCGACCGTCAGCAGGTCGCGGTCCCCCATGTTGCGGTGGGAGACCCCGGCCGGGATCACCACCACGTCGCCGGCCCGCACGGTCACGTCCTGCCCGGCTGGGCCGCCGAACCGCACGGTCACTTCGCCGGAGGCGATGCCGAGCACCTCGTGGGTGATGCTGTGGTAATGGTGGTAGTCGAACACGCCGTTGCGCCAGCTGTTGGTCCAGCCCTGGGCGGCGAACGCCTGCTCCATCGCCGCAGGGTCGGCGGCCAGCGCGCCCCAATACACCAGGACCGGCAGCGCCGAGTTGGGGAAGCGGTCGTCGCCGGAGAAGCAGAAGGCTTCGGGATCGTTCATCGCGGGGAAACGCGGCAGGCGCGGCCAGAGTTCAGGCCGGCAGCGCCACCCCGGACAGGCGCTCGCACTCCGCCAGCAGCCGGTCCTGCCGGGCCTCGTCGCGGGCGCCCGTGTTCGGCTTGCGCAACTGGAGATGATAGAAATACTCGCCCGTCACCGCGGCGGCCGGGTCGTCGCTGACCGCGAGCCAGACCTGGGTGCGCGACCCGGCGTCCAGGTCGCCGGTCGCGTGTGCGCCGCCCATCTTGGTTGGCACCCAGCCCGGCTCCAGCGCGTTGGCGCGCACGTCCGGCCAGCGCCGCGCCACCGCGAAGGCCAATAACACGTCATGCAGCTTGGTGTCGGAGTAGGCCTGGTTGCCGCGCCACGGCCGCTGCTCCCACATCAGATCGCGCAGGGCGATGTCGCCGCGCCGGTGCAGCTCGGAGCTGACGTACACCAGCCGTTTGGGCCGGTGCATCAGCGCGGTCAGGATATACGGAGCCAGCGTGTTGATGGCGAACACGTGGGCCAGGCCGTCTTCCGTGACGACCCGGCGCCGCTCGCGGAAGCCGATCGCCGCGTTGTGGATCACCGCGTCGAACACCCCGAGCGCGTTCACCTGCTCGGCCAGGCCGCGGGTTTGGCGGATGCTGGCGAGGTCGGCGGCAAGCACCGTCTCCGCCCCCGGCACGGCGGCCATGGCCTCGCGGCCCCGTTGCGCGTTGCGGGCGTGCAGGACCACGGCATGGCCGGCTGCAACCAAGTGCTGTGCCGCCATCCGGCCCAGGCCGTCGGACGATCCGGTGATGAAGACGCGCGCCATTCGGCCTCCTGCGGCTGCTACGCTAGTTTCGCGGCAACCGCGCCACCGTCGCCGGCTCGCCGTTCTGGGCGCGGTGCCGAAGCCAATGGTCGGCCAACACGCAGGCCAGCATCGCCTCGCCCACCGGCACCGCACGGATGCCGACGCAGGGATCGTGACGCCCCTTGGTGACCAGTTCCACCGCGTCGCCGCGCTTGTCCACCGAGCGCACCGGCGTCAGGATCGAACTGGTCGGCTTCACCGCGAACCGCGCCACGATCGGCTGGCCGCTGGAGATGCCGCCCAGGATGCCGCCGGCGTGGTTGGCGCCGAAGCGGACTACGCCGTCGTCGGTGAAGATCTCGTCCGCGTCCTCCTCGCCGCGCAGCATCGCGGCGGCGAACCCGGCGCCGATCTCCACCCCCTTCACGGCGTTGATGCCCATCAGCGCGGCGGCGATGTCGGCGTCCAGCTTGCCGTAGACCGGCGCACCCAGCCCCGGCGGCACGCCCTCGGCCACCACCTCCACGACCGCGCCCAGGGAGGAGCCGGCCTTGCGCACGGCTCCCAGCTCTTCCTCCCACGTGGCGGCGGCCACGGGGTCGGGGCAGAAGAACGGATTCTGCTCCACCATATCCCAATCCCAGCGGCTGCGGTCGACGGCGTGGCTGCCGACCTGCACCAGCGCGCCACGGATGCGCACGCCGGGCAGCAGCAGCCGCGCCACCGCGCCGGCGGCCACCCGCATCGCCGTCTCCCGCGCGGAGCTGCGGCCGCCGCCGCGATGGTCGCGGACGCCGTATTTCAGGTCGTAGGCGAGGTCGGCATGCCCCGGCCGGTATTGTTGCGCGATGACGCCGTAGTCGCGCGAACGCTGGTCGACGTTCTCGATCTGCAAGGCGATCGGGGTGCCCGTGGTGACCCCCTCGAACACCCCGGACAGGATGCGTACGGCGTCCGGCTCCTGCCGCTGGGTGGTGAACTTCGACTGCCCGGGGCGGCGGCGGTCGAGGAACGGCTGGATGTCGGCCTCGCTCAACGGCAGGCGCGGCGGGCAGCCGTCGATCACGCAGCCGATCGCCGGGCCGTGGCTTTCGCCCCAGGTGGTGACGCGGAACAGGTGGCCGAAGCTGTTGTGGCTCAAGGCGGCTCAGTCGGACGGGGCGACGTTGATGTCCGGCGCCGCCGGGTTCTTCATGCCCACGGTGTGGTAGCCGCAATCGACGTGGTGCACCTCGCCGGTGACCCCCGTCGACAGGTCCGACAGCAGGTACAGCGCGGCGCCGCCGACCTCCTCGATCGAGACGTTGCGCTCCAGCGGCGAGTTGTACTGGTTCCACTTCAGGATGTAGCGGAAGTCGCCGATGCCGCTGGCCGCCAGCGTCTTGATCGGCCCGGCGCTGATCGCGTTCACCCGGATCGACTGCGCGCCGAGATCGGCCGCCATGTAGCGCACCGATGCCTCCAGCGCCGCCTTCGCGACGCCCATGACGTTGTAGTGCGGCATCACCCGCTCCGCGCCGAGATAGGTCAGCGTCAGCAGCGAGCCGCCCCGGCTCATCAGCGGCGCCGCGCGGGCGCAGACGGCGGTGAACGAGAAGCAGGAGATGTCCATCGCCGTCAGGAACGCCTCGCGCGGGGTGTCGATGTACTTGCCGCGCAGGTACTGCTTGTCGGCCCAGCCGATGGCGTGCACCAGGAAGTCGATCCTGCCCCAGGCACGCTCGATCTCGGCGAAGGCGGCGTCCATGCTGGCGTCGTCCGCCACGTCGCAGGGCATCACCAGGGTGCTGCCGACGCTGCCGGCGAGTGGGCGGACGCGCTTCTCCAGCGCTTCGCTCTGGAACGTGAAGGCCAGGTCGGCGCCCTGGGCGGCGCAGGCGGCGGCGATGCCCCAGGCGAT
>CAXSFF010000615.1:0-3304 GCA_964236035.1 uncultured Acetobacteraceae bacterium | reverse complement strand
TATGACAACGGGTCGGCGGCGACCGGGTCCCGCTCCTCCTCATCCCCGTCCTCCTCGTCGGCCGCCAGGCGGGACGCGGCAGGAAGGTCGATGAACCGCATGGGCCGGCCATGCGCCACCGCCCAACGCATCGCCACCCACTCCGGCGAGTACTCCGCCATCGGGAAGAAGCTCGCCCGCTGCGGCCGGTCCCGCGCGTGCACCAGCAGCGCCACCGGCGGCACCATGGCGTCGGATCCGGCGAACGCCATCAAGCCGTCGGCCTCGGGCGGCCCCTCGATCATCACCGCCGCCGGGTCCAGCCGGTCCAGCGCCCGGCGCAGGCTGTGGGCCGAACCCGGCCCGTGATGCCGGATGCCGAACAGGTGCAGCCGGTCGCTCACATCACCTCGCGGATGGCGCCGTACAGGTCGGCCCAATCCGCACGCTGCTTGACCACGGTCTCGAGGTACTCGGCCAGCACGATGCCGTCGGCGGCGGGGTCCTTCACCACGGCGCCGACCAGGTTGCCCGCCAGGCTGGCCGCATCGATCGCGCCGCTGCCGAAGTGGCCCGCCTCCGCCCAGGCGCCGATCGTGACGCTGATCGCCTCCGCCGCGCTGAGCGTGCCGGACGGGGATTTCAGCTTCACCCGGCCATTCAGCGTCTGCCCGTCGCGCAACTCGCGGAACATCGTCACCACCCGCTCGATCTCCGCCGCGGCCGGCGCGATCTCCGGCAGCTGCAGGCTGGCGCCCAGCTCGGCGACGCGCTTGGCGACGATGCCCACCTCCTCCTCCAGGCTCGCCGGCAGCGGCAGCACCACCACGTTGAACCGCCGCTTCAGCGCCGCCGAAAGATCGTTCACGCCGCGGTCCCGATTGTTGGCGGTGGCGATCACGTTGAACCCGCGCGTGGCCTGCAACGCGTCGTTCAGCTCGGGGATCGGCAGCAGCTTCTCGGACAGCACGGTGATCAGCGTGTCCTGCACGTCCGCCCCCATGCGGGTCAGCTCCTCCATGCGCACGACCTGGCCCGCCTGCATGCCGCGCATCAGCGGCGTGGCGACCAGCGCCTCCCGGCTCGGGCCATGCGCCAGCAGCAGCGCGTAGTTCCAGCCGTACCTGACCTGCGTCTCGTCGGTGCCGGCGGTGCATTGGATCAGCAGCTGCGACGTGCCGCAGACCGCCGCGGCCAGGTGTTCCGACACCCAGGACTTCGCGGTGCCCGGCACGCCCAGCAGCAGCAGCGCGCGATCGGTCGCCAGCGTCGCCACCGCCGTCTCGATCAGCCGCCGGTTACCGATGTACTTGGCGCTGACGGGGGTGCCGTCCGCCGCCTCGCCGCCGAGCAGGTACGTGACCACCGCCTGCGGCGAGAGCTGCCAGTTGGCCGGGCGCGGCCGTGTATCGCCGCGCGCCAGGGCGGCCAGCTCGCCGGCGAACAAGGTCTCGGCCGGTTGGCGGAGCGTTTCGGTCATGCGGAATCCTTTGGGTGCGGCAGGGCGGCGAACTCGGCCAGGCAGGCGAGCAGAAGGGTGGTGCGGGGCCGGCGCGAAGCAGGCAAGGCGGCCAGGGTGTCGGCGAACTGCGTGGCCAACGATGCCGGGACAAGGGCGGCGATCGGCAGCAAGGCGGCGTCCGCATCGTGCGTGGCCGGGAAGCTCTCGATAAAATCCGGCCAGGCTGGGGAATGCAGCATCCGGGTGACGATCCCGGCATCCAGGGGAGCGCCCAGCAGCCGGCCGAAGCAATGTCAGTCCCCGCCCAAAGCGGACGGCGCCTCCGGCCGGAACGCGGCGGCGGCAAAGCTGTGCCGCTCGGCCGGCGGCAGGGTGGCGAAGGCGCCGAGCGAGTCCACGTCGCCGGGCCAGAGCGGCGCGGCCATGCCGTGCAGCAGCCGCAGCGCCAGGTCTTGCCGGCCGTCCCATAGCGCGCAGCCGCCCAAGGCGTGGCGCAACGTGTCGTCCTCGGCCATGCCCACCAGCGCATCCGCCGCCAAGCCCAGCGCCGCGGCGAGGTCGGTGAGGCCGATCTGGTCCAGCAACTGCAGCGGCGCCACCGGGCGCCTGTCCTTCATCGGCGCTTGGTACGTCAGGCGCGACCGCACCCCGCTCGTCTCGATCTTCAGCGCCGCGAGCGCAGCCTTGAGCCGGGCGGCATGGGCCACCGATCCCGGCAGCTTGGCCAGCAACGCCTCTGCCGCCTGCCGCACGGCGGCGGCGCGGTCGGCGGCGCACGCGGCCAGGAACGGCGCATCTTCCGGGCTGAGCCAGGCATCCAGTGCCCCGAGCAGCTCCGTGCGCGCTTTCGCCGTCTCGGCCGCGAACCCGCTCTCCAGCAGGGTGCGCGCCGCCGCCGGGTCCGCCAACCGCAGTTCCCGCAGGAAGCGCAGCCGCTCCGCCGGCGTCGCCTCCCGCCAGGTCTCCGCATCGACCGCATCGGGTGGCGCCTCTCCGGTGTCGCGAGCCATCCAGGCGTGTTCGACCCTGCCCAATCCGTCGTGCGCCGCCGCCAGCAATCCAGGCAGATGGGGCAGGTCGAACGGATGCAGCCGGTAGCCGGTGGCGCGAAGCTGGGCCAGGAGCAGGCGGGCGACGATGTGGGCGCTGGCCGCATCCAACCGCGCCGCCAGCCGCAGCAGGGCCGCACGGGCGCTGTCTGGCAGCAGAGGGGCCGCATCCAAGGGCAGCGCCCAGGCCGGCCCGGCCGCCGGCGCGGGAGTTTTGCCGGCGCTGCGAACCGCAACGCCTGTCCGGCCATCGCCAGCGCCGCCAGGGGGTGCTCCGCCCAAGCGGCCTGCGGCATCGCCTGGCGGCCCAGGCCCAGCCGGAACGCGGCGAGCGCCCGCTCGCGGTCGGCTTGGGTCATCGCGCGGCGAACCAGGGGCCGAGAGGCGTGTCAACCGCCATCAGCTCCGCCACCCGGCCGTCCCAAACCAGCGCGGCCGCGTGCAGCGGCAATCCCAGTAGCGGCCGTGCCGTGTCGCCCTGCCGCGCCGGGAGCGGCAGCGCCGTCGTGCCCTCCGCGTCGGCCAGCCAAAGCCCGCCGGATGCCGCCTGCAACCGGGCATCGGCCACCAGCAGCATGTCGTCGCCCAGCCAGGGCAGCGCACCGAGCCGGGCCAGATGGGCCGCCACCGCCATCGGCAGGCTGCGCCGGGCGGCCGGGCCATGGCGCTGCGTCGAGCCCTGCACGCGCTGCGCCACGATCGCGCGCAACGGGGCGGCGGACGGGTAGAACGCCAGCTCCGCCTCGAACCGCTCGCCGCTGGCGAAGGCGGGGGCGGTCGGCGTAGTGACGGGGGTGTAGTCGATCAGCACGGC
>CAXSFF010000614.1:0-3307 GCA_964236035.1 uncultured Acetobacteraceae bacterium | reverse complement strand
CGCCGCCGCCGGCGAGCAGGCCGCCGCCGCCGCATTGGCGCGCCACGCCGACCGCCTGGCGCGCGGGCTGGCGCAGGTGGTGAACCTGCTGGACCCGGACGTGATCGTGCTGGGCGGCGGGCTGTCCAACATGGAACACCTGTACCAGCAACTGTCGGCGCTGATGGCGCGCCACGTGTTCAGCGACGTCGCCACCACGCCGATCCTGCGCAACGCCCACGGCGACAGCTCCGGCGTGCGCGGGGCCGCCTGGCTGTGGCCGCCGTGATGCGCGTCAGCAGTGGCCGGGGGTCATCTTGAACGTCTTGAGCTTGCCGTTCACCACGAAGTCGGAGAAATCCATGTTGAGCGCGTCGGCGACGCCGTCCGACCAGTAGCGCATGCCGACCTCGTAATCCGGCGACGTGGCATTCGTCCCGCGCGGGAAGAAGGCGACCCGCACGCGGCCGGACGGCAGCTCCGCCAGTTCCGGCTCGGGCGCCGCGGAGGGCCCCGTCCAGTTGACGACGATGACAGAGGTGTTCTGCGCCCCGTCCGGCCCTGTGCCGTCGAACAGCGGCAGGGCGAGGAACTTCTTGCCGACTTCCGCCGCCGCGATGATCGCCGCCGTGTGCGCCATCGGGAACAGCGTCCCCGCCGGCAGCTTGACGACCTTGCCCGCCGGCAGGGTGTACCGCACCTCGCCCTCGGCGCCGGGTGCCTTCAGGCTGGCCTCGCCCTCGACCTGCTCGGTGACGGCGGTGTCGGTGGTCTGCTTCATCTGGAAGCGCAGCCGGGTGCCGTCTTTGCTTTCCCAGGTCAGGTAGTCGGACACCATCTCGATATCCTGGCCGTCGCGGTTGCCCACCGTCATCTGCAGCCGCTGCCGCACCGCCCAGCCGTCGCAGGCGTCGGTCACCTCATAGGCCATGTTGCCCGACAGGCTGGTGACGTCGCTGCTGCGGGCGGAGTCGAGCGTCAGCGCATAGCTCGCCTGGTGCGCGGCCAGCGAGACGGGGTCGGCTTGCGCCGCCTCGGAACCGGCGAGGACGGGTGCGGTCAGCAGGGCGAGGACGGCCAGAAGACGCATGGGCGGGGAGACTCCGGTTCAGGCCAGCAGACATAAGGCCGGCAGGCGGTCCCCGCCAGCACGCAGCGCCAAATGCCGTCCTCCCAAATGCTGAGGTCAGGGATCGGTGGGGCGCCGCTCGGCCAGGAAGCGGGTCAGGTCGGCCAGGCCGGACGCGCGCTGCGGATGCGCCACGGAGCCGGTCAGCCGCAGTTCGAGACGGGGCGGCGGTGGCAGCGGGGACGTGGGACGCGGAAGCAGCGACAGGCGCAGGTCCTCGGACGCGGCGGACAGGTCGAACAGCCCGGCGATGTCGATGGCGCCGGATGGGGCCGTGAGCGCCGCCTGCCGCAGGGTGATGGCGCCGTGCTCGGCCGCGAACGCGAAACCCAGTTGGCCGAACCCCGTGGCGCCGCCGTCCAGCGCCTGCGCGATGCCGCGTGCGACCGCCTGGGGATCGTCCTGGCCCAGCGCGGCCGCCGCCGCCGCCAGGTCGACGCCGGAGAGCATGCCGTCCCGCACCGTGCCGGCGGCGGTGCCGGCAAGCGTCGCCAGCAGGGCCGCAGGGCTGTAGCCGTTGGCTTGCAGCGTCGCCGTGGCATCGACCCGGCCCGCGGCGAGGACGGGCACGGCGTCAAGCGGTGGCGCGTCGATCACGGCTCCGGCAAGCGCGGCGTCGACGCGGATTTGCGGCGGGGCGCCTGCCGCCACCGTGGCGTTCCCGGTCAGGCGGCCCCCTGCCAATTCCGCGGAGAACCCGTCCAGGCGCAGGCTGCCATCCATCACGGCGATGTCGCCGGCAACCCGGCCCAGCACGGGCGTGAGGTTCAGCAGCACCTGGTCCGCCCGCACGCCGACCCGCCCCTGCCAACCCAGCAGCGCGCCGAACGGCAGCGGCTCGGACGAGCGCAGGGCGGGCAGCGGCAGCGGCAGGCTTTCCGCGGCTGCCTGGCCGGTCAGCGTGGGGAGCGCCCCGCGCAGGTCCAGCGTCAGCGCGGCGGTGGCGCGCAACGCCCCGGCGGCGACGTCCGCATCCTTCAAGGCGAACACCTCGGGGGAGACGACGGCCTGCGCCAGCAGCGACATCGACCCGTCGCCGAGCCAGGCGGCGGTGCCTGGATAACCCAACGCCGCGAGCAGCCGCGGGGCGCCAGGATGCCGCGCCGCGATCGAGCCGGACCAGGTGCGGGCTGCGAGGTCGCCGCGTCCGCTCGCTTCAATCCGGGCGTCGGCGATCTCGACGGCGGCGCTGACGGCCAGCGCCGCCGGCGGTCCTGACGCGGACGCCTGCAGGGTCGCCGGCCCTTGCAGCCCGGGCGGAAGTTGGAGCGATCGGCGGAGCACGCCGGCCTGCGGCAGGGACACCGCCAACTGGCCGTCGCTCAGGCGGCCATCGCCGGCCAGCTTGAAGCCGCCCTCGACGGTCCCCGCCGCGTCTTGCAGCGTGGCATGGCGCACTTCCCAGCCATCCCGCGAAACCCGCGTGTCGAGCTTGGCCGCGTCCAGCGCGACGCCATGCCAGGTCGGCCGGGGAGCATCCAGCACGAGGTCCAAGTCGAACCCCGACCAGCGCCGCGGCAGGGCGACGAGCGCCGTGCCCCAATCCGCCGGGTCGGCAGGTAGCGTCTGCGGCAGCCACGCATCCAGCCGCAGCCCGGCGATGGCGAGGCTCGCGGCCACCGCGGCGTGCTCGCCGGGTCGCACCGTCAGCTCGCCGGTGATGGAGTCGCCATCCAGTCGCCCCGCCAGGCCCGCCAGCGTCACCATGCCATCGCCAGCCGCCACGTTGCCCGTGAGCGCCGCGGTGCGCAGCACGCCGGGCGGCAGCGCGTCGACCAGCGCCGGGGCGAGCGGCCGCAGCCAGCGCAGCGTCGCCCGCAGATCGCCCGCGTCCAGCCGCACATCGCCGCGGAAGCGCCCGCCCGCCGCGCCGCCGTCCAGGTGCAGCGTGGCGTCGCCGGGCAGCACTACGTCGGCCTCTCGCACCACCACCCTGCCCGGCGCCAGCTCGAACCCGGCGCGCAGCCGGCGCAGCGTGCCCCCCGCCAGGGTGGCCTGCTCGGCGGACAGGTCGAGCCCGGTCGGCACCATGGCGCCGTCGCCATGCGCCATCGCCGCCAGCCAGGCATCGAGGTCGAGCCGGCTGCTGGCCAGCGCCGCGTCGATGCGCGCGGCCGGTAGCACGTGCAACGCCACCGCGCCGACCCCCGGCGCGCCGCCGATCGCTAAATCCAGGTTGGGCGCCATCGCCATCCCATC